>VGZZ01000008.1 GCA_016872285.1 SAR202 cluster bacterium
CCCCCCCCCCCCCCCCATTACCCTCCCTATCCCCCTATTGCTCCATCTGGTATAGTTATACCAACCCAGGCTCCAGCCCAGCTTCAAATCGTCCCTTGGGATTGGAGCCTAATATTCTTGGAAGGGGGGTGAACTAGATGGCCTATGTATCCCTGAACGATGGCGAATCGCCAGAGAGCCTTATAAGCAGGTTCCGGTCGGCAGTCCAGCGCTCCGGCATCCTGCGCGAACTCAAAAACCGCCGCTACCACAAGACCAAGAGCCAGAAGGCTCGCGAGGCCGCCCAGCGCGCCGCCCGCCGCGCCCGACGACGACGCGTCATGCGCTAGCCCGTCCCTTCCTTTATAGACTTCCATAAAAACGCCAGGCCATAATGGTCTGGCGTAATTGTTTGCCATGAAATAAGCTTTGGGCTCAAATGAACAGGGAGCGTACTTGTCATTCTGGTGAGCCTTTAGCCCTGAGTATGCCGAAGGGGAAGTCGGTACTCCGACGTAGTCGAAGAATCTGTCATGCTTGCATCTCAGCTGCCGTCTCCGCTAGTCGGCTCCGCATCAATGATTTTCTCTGTGCCCTTTTCTAAGGCCACATCCCCCCATGAACAACTTCTCCCAATTCCAGGTCCTCACCTTCGACTGCTACGGCACCCTCATCGACTGGAAGTCCGGCCTCCGCTCCGCCCTCATCCCCATCCTCCGGCGCCACGGCGTCGCCATCTCTCTCAAACGCCTCCTCCAACTCTACGGCCAGTTCGAGCGAGAACTTCAATCAGAACAGCCCTTCCGCGACTACCGCTCCATCCTCCAATCCATCGTCCTCCGCCTCGGCCACACCCTCGACTTCCACCCAACCGCCGACGACACCGCCTCTCTACCCGACTCCCTCGGCGGCTGGCCCCCCTTCCCAGATACCGTCCCTGCCCTCAAAGCCCTGAAGCAGCGATTTAAGCTCGCCATCATCTCCAACACCGACCGCGACCTCCTGGCCCTAACCCTCCAGAAGCTTGAAATCGACTTCGACTGGCTCATCACCTCCCAGGACGTAGGCCGCTACAAGCCCTCCCACGAGAACTTCCACTACGCCCTCAAGACCATCGGCCTCCCCAAAACGCAGGTCCTTCACGTCGCCCAGAGCATGTACCACGATATCGCCCCCGCCCGCCAACTCGGCATCGCCACCCTCTGGATCAATCGCGGCGACACCACCCTCACCCCCGACGTGGACGCGGAACCCGACTGGCTAGCCCCCAACCTCACCCAGGCCTCCCGCCTCCTACTGAGCAAAGCCCGGTGATGTCCATTCACAATCCTGGAGTCGCAACGCCGTGCTTGCTGCCATCACCTTCATCCAGGTGGCCACGCTAGGCGCAACTGTCTTCTAGTCCCTTTGCCCTTGATGGGAGAGGATTAAGAGCCTGTCCTGAGGGTATCCGAATGGGTGACGATAAAGGCAGAACGGCACCACGTAACTCGCTTGCAAACGAAAGACCATTGAACTAACATCCCCAATGTTGGAGGTAGACAATAGACCGATGCGTGATACATGGCCAGGGATGACTCGAACGGGAATTGTCAGCCGTACCACCCAGAGCCTGATCCTGACCTTTTTCTTGCTAGTCTCTGCGTGCGCCACTAAGCAGGACCGTTCGGAATCCCAACAGCCGTGTCCTGGCCTCCTCCCCCTACCCGGATTTTCGTCAACACCAACACCTTCTGCACTCCACTACCAGTGGGGTCTCTTATGTTCCGAGGAAGGGAGACACACCGAAGCCGAACTGCAATTCACGCTCTCGATAGCAAAGCATCGTCGCGAAAACGACATCTCCCTCCAAGCTGTGTACAGCGCTAGGGCTATCGCTTATCGCAAACTCGGACGGGATGAACTCTTTCTTGCGGACTGCCAAAAGGTATTCGATCTAAACCCCGGGTACGAAACGCCGACGAAATTGGTGTGGGGAGAGCGCGGGCGAGGCGATGGACAGTTCCGTAACCCTTGGGGTATCGCTTTGGGTGCCAGTGGTGACATCAACGTAGTAGATTCCGACAATGAACGGATTCAAAGATTTGATACCCATGGTAAATTCCTTTCAAAGATCGACCTGCCAGGGAGCCACCTAAAAGGAATTGCCACTGACATGTTGGGTTTCCTGTACGTGACCGATGGGGATTGGGTCCGAAAATTAGGGCCGGATGGTGGCAAAATATTTGCGTTGGGTGGGTACGGGACAGGCAATGGTCAACTTAGCCAGCCATTGGCGATAGCAGTTGATCCAAAGGGAATTATCTATGTGGCGGATACTGGGAATAACAGAATCCAAACGTTTAATGACCGAGGCAGGTTTCTGGATGAATGGGTGTTTCCGGAGTTCTACCCGCGGGCGATCCACATTGCAAACGAAAACGAGATTTGGGTGGGTGGTCAAAAGGGAGTGCTCCAGTTGGACAGTCGAGGAGTGGTAGCCCAAGAATTCACCAGCAGCGTGGGAGCATACACCAGCCCCGTGGCAGGCGTTTCCCTCACAGAGATTATTGATGGCATTGCCGTTACTATTGATGGTAGGGTGATCATTACTACTGACTTCGGGATCGTTTGGGTAAAGGGCTCTCCATCCAGTGACACCTTTCCTGAGCGAGCCATCACGCACGGCTACCGATTCGACGGCTGCCATTCTCCGCTGAGGGGGCCCCGCGGCATTATTGCGGATGCTTTCGGATCAATCTGTGTTGTGGACAGTTCAAACTCCATGATTGTGGTATTCGGCCCGCAGGGCATCACAGGGCTCGCCACACCAGCGCCGCCTTAGTCCCTGCTAATTAAGGAGACCGTCCTTCCGCTGGTCTTCTCCTTGCCCAGGGCGGCCACTTTAGATACCTGGCGGACAGGGGCTTTAGCTCCAAGGAGGGTGAGGCTTACTGGCAGTAGAGCTATGGTGTAAGGGTCCTAGCCCCGTCCCTTAGGCAGAGCAAGAGTCCCTGGCCCCAGGCCCAAAGGCGCTTACACTCCAGCCTTAGACAGATAGTTGAGGTGGTATACCGGGTGCTCAGAAGGCAGTTCGCCCTGGAAGACCATGGCTCCAAAGGTATGGAAGGCTTACTTACCCCCGTGGCTGCCAAATTATCAGCCTACCTTTTTGGCATCAGGATCAATCATCAATTCCAACGCCCCTTCCACTCCTTTGCTACAATCACTACTTGGTAATTTTGCATCACACATGGACAAAGGCGATGATGGACTATGGAACTACAACGCCCTCCAGTACCGCCTCCCCTTCCCCCTCACTACCCTCCCAAACCCCGGCGCCGGAAAATGCCCCGCCGCCACCTTAATCCCCTCCCTCTCCAGCCACTCCACCGTCTCCCTTCGAGTCTTCCTTCCTAGCTCCGGCTGAACGTCCGCGTGCGCCTCCCAGTCCGGTATCTCTAACTGCACACGCAAGTGCGCCACGTCCCCCAAAATAAACGCCCGCTCCCCCGCTGAGGTTATCATCAGGCTCTGATGCCCCGGCGTATGCCCCGGGGTCGGCACCGTCTCCACCTCCGCCGTCACCGCCTTCTTCCCCTCCACCAGCTCCAAATCCCCCACCTTCGCCAGCCCCTCCCCCAACTCCTTCGACTTGTCCACAAACAACCCTATCGCCTCCTCCGAAAACGCGTACGGCCTCGCCCCCGCCGGCTTCTTCGACGGGTTCCGAAGCAATTCCCAGTCAACCTTCGGCACTATATACCTGGCCTTCGGAAACGTCCGCCTCACCTTCCCGCCCGACGTCACCGCCATCCATCCGATGTGGTCGAAATGCAAATGCGTCGCCACTACAACGTCTATCGACTCCGGATCGACGCCCCGCTCCTTCATCACCCGCGGCAGCCTCCCCTCCACGTTCCCCATCGCCGCCACCGGCCCCGGCCCCACCCCCGCGTCCACCAGTATCCTCTGTCCCCCCGACACCACCAGGAACGCCGCCACGTTTATCCCGCCCTTAACCTTGCAGTTTTCATCGATATGCTCCCCATACGCCCCAAAATCCTTCACCGACCTGTTGCTAAAAAAATTACACGCGTCAATCTCCGCCACACAATCGGAAAAAGAAACAACCTCCACCTTCCCCACCGTCATCTTATCCATAGCCATTCAACGCCCCCCTCTCAGAAAATCTTCCTAACTCCCGAGCATTCTCCACAAAGTAACACTCGCTTGCAATGGAATGGAGCGTTCTTGTCTCCTCTGGTTCTCCCCCTTCGGCCTGGAAGGCGAAGGGGGAGAACCAGAGGGGGTTGTGGTGTATCTTTTTCTCTTCCCCTTCCAGCAGGAAGGGGATTAAGGGGATGGTATCCCACTTAAGAAGAAGGCTTGGCTTTTCAGCATCACCGAACGCAGTTGGTCCCCCCTTCCTTTGACATCACCCTCCCCCGTCCATTAACTTTATCCCAACTACCATCAGGGGTGACCGCCATGAAGGGTCGAGTCGTCGTCTGCCGCCAGTACCGCAAGCCCTTCGACATCGAAGAATACGAAGTCCCGCCCCTGGATCCCGGCGCCATCCTCCTCCGCACCGCCCAGTCCGGCGTCTGCGGCTCCGACCTTCACACCTGGCGCGGCGACCAGGAAAAAGCCCCCCTGCCCAAAGCCGGCAAGCTCATGGGCCACGAAGGCTTCGCCACCATCGACTCCCTCGGCAAAGGCGTCAAGACCGACTCCCTCGGCCAGCCCCTCCATGAAGGCGACCGCGTCGTCTACTCCGCCCTCTTCCCCTGCTACCACTGCCGCCACTGCCTCAAAGGCAACACCGCCTTCTGCCTGGACCGCCCCGTCCCCGTCGCCGGCGTCTACCCCTACTTCACCGCCACCTACGCCGACTATATGTACCTCCCGCCTCGACATCCCATCTTCAAAGCCCCCGACAGCCTCCCCGACGAGGTCCTCGCCCCTGTCAATTGCGCCACCGGCACTGTAATGCAAGGCCTACGCTCCGCCGGCGCACGAGAGGGCCATACCGTCGTCATCCAGGGCGCGGGCGGCCTCGGCCTCACCGCCACCGCCGTCGCCAAGGACCTGGGCGCCCACCAGGTCATCGTCCTCGACCGCCTGGAAAACCGCCTTCAGCTCGCCGAAGAGTTTGGCGCCGACCACACTATTAACGTCGAGGAGTTCAACACCCCCGAGGCCCGCGTCGGTCGAGTCAAGGAGCTGACTCATGGCCGCGGCGCCGACATCGTCATGGAGCTGGTAGGCCGCGCAGAGCTTATGGCGGAAGGTCTTCAGATGCTGGACAACACCGGCACGTTCCTGGAAATCGGCGACATCGTTCCCGGCCGCACCGTCGCCATAGACCCCTCCACCCTCCTCAAGGGCAAGCGCATCGTCGGCTCCCTCATGTACCCCGCCGAAATCCTTCCCCTCGCCCTCGACTTCCTGGAGCGCAACGTCAGCCGGCGCCCCTTCCACAAAATCGTATCCCACAAATTCAAGCTGGCCGACGTCAATAAAGCCTTCGAGCAGGCCGAATGGAACGCCCGCCAGACCGCCGTCACCCGCGCCGTCCTGGTGCCCTAAACCATGCCTGCCATCCTGAGCGAAGTCCACGCTCGTATGTAGTCAAAGGACTTTATCGCCGTGTCAATTGCCTCCTTCGCCATCACAAAAACACGCCTCACATGGGAGATCCCTTCTTCTTTCCTCTCCCTTGATGGGAGAGGATTTAAGGTGAGGGTGAAACCCTATGAACACGCACCGTCCGCCAGGCATAAACACACCTTCCATGGCCTCCTCCTCTGGTCCCTTCCCCCCTTAAGGGGGAAGGTTAGAGCCTGTCCTGAGTATGCCGAAGGAATGGGGGGTCGGGGTCTTGGCGGGGGGGGTTGTCCTCCTACTGCATACTGAAGGAGCCACTCCATGAAATTTGACCTCTTCTGCCTCCCCACCATCCCAGGCACCCTGGAAGACCGCGCCCGCCTCCGGCCCATCGGCCGCAACAACGACCGCTACCAGCAAATGCTCGACGAGCTCCGCAAAATCGTCGTCTTCGCCGACAAGGCCGGCTTCCACGCCTTCTCCACCACCGAGCACCACTTCCACTCCGAAGGCTACGAAGCCTCGGTAGCTCCCCTTCTCCTCTACGCCGACTTCGCCGCCCGCACCAAAAACATCAAGTTCGCTCCCTTGGGCCTCGTCCTCCCCTCCTGGGACCCCATCCGATGCGCCGAAGAGCTAGCCATCCTCGACCACCTCACCAAGGGCCGAGTCATCGCCGGCTTCGCGCGAGGCTACCAGGACCGATGGACCAACGTCCTCGGCCAGCAGTACCACGTCACCGCCGCCACCATGGACGGCTCCGCCATCGACGAGCGCAACCGCGAGGTCTTTGAAGAGGTCTTCGAGATCATCAAGCTGGCCTGGACCCAGGACACCCTCTCCTACAAAGGCAAATATTACTCGGTGCCTGTCCCCTACGAAGAAGGCATACGTCGCTGGCCTCCTACCCAGTGGACCGCCAGCTACGGCGCCCCCGGCGAGATGGACAGCGAAGGCGTCATCCGCAAAATCTCCGTCATCCCCAAGCCCTACCAGAACCCCCACCCTCCCTTCTGGCAGCCCTTCGCCGTCAGCGAGACCACCATCCGACGCTGCGCCCAGCGCGACATCGTCCCCTGGATCATGACCTCTCTGCCGCCCAACTTCACCCAACTGTGCCAGGTGTACCAGGAAGTAGCCGCCAAGGAAGGCCGAGAGCATCGGCTGGGCCAGAACGTCGGGGCCATCCGCGCCGTCTACTTCGGAAAGACTTACGAGGACGCCTTCAAACTTGGCCTCAAGGCCCACGGCATCGGCTTTCACCACTACTTCGGCGGCTTCGGCTTCGTCGAACCCTTCCGCAACCCCGGCGAGGAGTCCCCAAGACCCCTCACCTTCCCCACCGAGCGGCAGACCTTTCAGCGCATGGTCGACCACGACTTCGCCATCTGCGGCACCGTCGATCAGGTCAAACGCAAAATCGAATCCTTATCCAAATGCCACTCCAACGGCAGCCTGGAATGGTTCGGCTGGAGCTTCGGCCAGGGCTTCCTAACCTGGCCCGAAGCCCAAGACCAGCTCGCCCTCTTCGAAAAACACATCATGCCCGAATTCAAGGGCTGAAGCGTGCCGTTCTCTACCTACATCTTAATCTAGCTGCCACGCTTCGCATGGCTCTTCCCCCGTCTGGTACCCCTTCTTCTCCTATTGCAAAGGAGAAGAAGGGGCTAGGGGATGATGAGGTGATCCTATTTTTCTTTCCCTCTTCTCCCGTAGTCGGGAGAAGAGGGACAAAGGGTGATGAGGGTCCCCCGCTTAAAACCAAGGTTCGCCCCTAGACTGAACGAAATCACTCACCTAATCCAATACGCCTAATCGGACTCCCCAAAAGGAACCACTTCTCCTTAGTCGTCAAGATTTCGTAGTATCCTTAAAGGTATCAATCCATTTGTCCCTTCTGAAATGGCGAAAGCGTTAACCTTCCATTAACATTTAACCGTCAGCGGCTATCCGTCTTAGTTGACACCCCTTATCGTCAGGAATAGATTCTACTCTGTGGACTGCCCATAAGGATAACATCAAGGTAAAAGTCTTTGTCCCGCGTCTCTCACAACCTCCAAAAAACGCTTCCTCTCATACTTCGCTTTTACCTCCAACTCATTCCTGGCGCCCTTCCAAAACCTCCTTGTAAGGGCTACTATATCCAAGGGATCCCCTTCAACACCTCCCTGCCGCCTTGCGGATAGCCGCGCCCTGGAAAACCAAAAACAATCACACTCAGTCTATAAAACGGAAAATCTTGAAGGAGAACTTATAGTGGCAACTCTAAAAACGAAGGCCCCGGCCCAGAACGACTCCGTATTTGCCATGGCTGTCCAGCAGTTCAACGCCGCCGCCGACAAGCTCGGCTTAGACAAAGGCATGCGCGCCGTCCTCAGTTCATGTAAACGCGAGTTCACCGTCAACTTCCCCGTCAAAATGGACAACGGCAGCGTCAAAGTCTTCACCGGCCATCGCGTCCAGCACAACGTCACCCGCGGCCCCGCCAAAGGCGGCATTCGATACCACCAAGACGTCTCCCTTGACGAGGTCAAAGCCCTCGCCAGCTGGATGACCTGGAAATGCGCCGTCACCAACATCCCCTACGGCGGCGGCAAGGGCGGCATCACCGTCAACCCCAAAGACCTATCCAAATCTGAGCTCGAACGCCTCACCCGCCGCTTCGCCACCGAAATCTCCCCCCTCATCGGCATCGACTCCGACATCCCCGCCCCCGACGTTAACACCGACGGCCAGATCATGGCCTGGATCATGGACACCATCAGCATGCACAGCGGCTACACCCAGCCCGGCATCGTCACCGGCAAGCCCATTAGCATCGGCGGCACCTTGGGCCGCACTGAGGCTACCGGTCGCGGCGTCATGATCACGGCGCGAGAGGCCGCCAAGAAGCAGCGCCTCAGCCTTCAGGGCGCCAAAGTGGCCGTCCAGGGCTATGGCAACGTTGGATATTACGGCGCCACCCTGCTGCAGCGCCAAGGCTCCAAGATCATCGCAGCCAGCGACAGTGGCGGCGGCGTTCATAACGACAAAGGTATGGACGCCGAAGCCCTCCAGGCCCACAAGGTCAAGACCGGCTCCGTCTCTGGCTACAAAGGCGGCGACAGCATCACCAACGCCGAGCTCCTGGAGCTACCCTGCGACATCCTGGTCCCCGCCGCACTGGAGCGCCAGATAACCGGGAAAAACGCCTCCAAGGTCAAGGCCAAGGTCATCGTTGAAGGCGCCAACGGCCCCACCACGCCCGAGGCCGACGCCATCCTGGACAGCAAAGGCGTCGTCGTCGTCCCTGACATCCTCGCCAACGCCGGCGGCGTCGTCGTCTCCTACTTCGAATGGGTCCAGGACCTCCAGCGCTTTTTCTGGGACAAGGATGATGTAGACAAGAAGCTGGAAGCCGTTCTGACCAAGAGCTTTGACCAGGTCATGGCCCTCTCCGCCAAGCACAAGACCAACATGCGCACCGCCGCCCTCGTCCTCGCCGTCCAGCGCGTCGCTGAGGCCACCACCATCCGCGGCATCTACCCCTAAAACGCCCCTTTAACCCAACCGTTAAAAGGTACGGCCCCCGATGAATCGGGGGCCGTACCTTTTAACGCGATCTTAGGAACTACTGTCAGTTTACTGATTCACGCTATACTTGGTCGTCACAATCATAGCTGCCAGTGGGAACGAGTTCTGGAAGGCCATAACATGCTCGCCTTCTACGTCCGCCGTGATCTCCTGCGTATGCTCTATATCCTGGCCCGTCAGCAAAAGCTGGGAGCCCAGCGGGTCGTTTATGGCCATAATTATCCCGGCGTCGCCCCTGTTCTGCCCCTGCGTGTCCCCCGCGCCCACCACGGAAGAGCGTACCTTTACGCTAACCTTCAGCGTGTCTCCAATCTTTAGCGGCACTAATAGCTGGCCAAATTGAGAGGGCGGGATAAACGTAACTTCCTCTTTAGTGTAAGCCTCCGTTTTGCCCCCGCCGCCTGAGGCTGGCGTAGTGCCGGGGTTTACAGTGCCGCTCGCGGACCTGGTGGGCGTGTTGGTCGCCACGGAGCCGCCGTCGCCGCCGCAAGCCGCCACCAGCAAAAGCGCCAGAAGCGCCGCCGCCAGCGCCCCCAGGATATTTCTGCTCTTCAACATACTTGAGCCTCCGCTAAACATTTGGATAACTTTCGTGAGAGAACTCCGTCAGGGAAACAACACAGGCCCATTCTTGATACAGTGCGAGTATGAATATCATGGACGAAAACGCCCAAATTAGCAAGCCTGCCATCAACTAATTCACTTCCGGTCGCGGAGTTGGTGCCCGTTCTACTGATTTATAGAATACGTTACCGTCACGCTCTGGGCTTGCAGCGGGAAGGGATTTTGAAAGATTATCTCGTGCTCGCCATTTGCGTCTGCCGTCAATTCAATCTCGTCCGTTTTTTCCTGCTCCCCACGATATACCGAATTCTCCGACGGATCGTTGATAGCCATAATCGCCCCGGCCTGCGCCAGGTTGCTCACGTCGCCGGCCCCCACAATCACCGACTGCGCCACATACTTGACCTTCAGCTTATCGCCCGCCTTCAGGGACACCTTTATCGTGTCGAAATTGTTTGCCGTCAAGAAAAGCGTCGCGCTTCCTGAAGACGGCTGGGGCGTGGACTCCGCCTGCTGCGTCGGCGCCCGCGTTGGCCCGCCATTTCCATTCTCGCTTCCGCCTCCGCACCCCGCCGCCAGCCCCACAGACATGGCTGCCATGAGCAGCGCGCCCATCATCCTTAGCATCCAGCCCCTGCCATGAACGTATCCAATGTTCATATGAGCGCCCTCAGCCTCCATTCCTGCTAAGCATTCCGCAAGCAGTACCGGCTAAATCCCCGCGACGCAGACTCTAAGTGTCAGCCCTGCGCGTAAACATTGTCAAGCCTGGCCGCAAACCCGCCCATCTGGTCTCCCTCTCTGGCGCCCCCTCTTCTCCTATCGCAAAGAGCTCCGCTGCCTTAAAGCATATATCGCGGCGTCCGATGCAATCGGACCTGTTTCGAGTATCCCCCGAGGGAAGAAGAAGGGGGATAGAGCCTGCCCTGAGCTTGTCGAAGGGGGTGATGAGGGTCCCCTAATTTATGACCAGGTATGTATCGCGCATCATACATTTGATACAGCAGTAGCCACCCCGCCATCGCTATCGGACCCTGGCGCCATTCCCAACGCCAGCCGTGGCGTCAGGGATTTATCACGTAGTCCAGCTTAACTGACTCGCCTTGGAATGGAAAGGAATTTATGAAAGTAAACGTATACTTGCCGGCGGACTCAGCGGTAAAATTTACCGTGTCCTCTTTCGTTGGTTTTCCCTCATAAATCACGTTCCCTAGCGGGTCCGTCACCGCCAGCGTCACCTCACTCTCCACCTGGCCCTGCTGGCTCCCCCCCGTCCCCAGTGCTGACCTTCCCACAACCTGGCTCCTGGCTACAAAATGCAGCCGGACCGCATCGCCCCCATTAAGCGAAAGGTTAAAGTCTTTGAACTGAGACGGCGGCACGTAAATCTCCTGGCTGCCTGTTGCCGCCTGGTCTCCCTGCGACGCCGTGGTCGCTGCGGGTGTGCTTGTTCCGTCTGTTCCCGTCCCATCAACATTCAAAGGTTGGCTGGCGCCGCCGCACGCAGCCATCGACGCTGTAAAAACCGTCCATATCATCAGAGCTATCCCCAGCCTGGCCCTGCCATTTAAACCCCTGCTTCCACGCAGCAAATGGCGCGTTTCATCAAAGGATCTCATAAGTACACCTCAACAGGAGAGTTCATAAAGAACCAGTCTTTCCGCCTCATACACCCTCTTCACTCTCCGTTGCGAATAAGGGAGCGTCGTAACTCCTGCTGCCACGGCCCGCCTGAGAGGCCGGCCGTGGCAGTTTTCTCCTCGACTACACCATCCCATCTACTTAAAAACGGCCTTGGTGTACTCGTGGTAGCGAACAGGGCCAAAGTGAAGCTGGTTCACGGTGTAATCTTCCACCACCTTCGGGTCCACCCCCACTTCGGGAATCACCCAGAACAGCGGCACGGTGACGTGATTGGCTTTCCACCAGTCCCCCAGCTCCTTGGACATCTTGAGCCTTTCCTTCAGGTCTATCGTGTTATCGTACTTGCGCTTCCAGTCTGTGACAAACTGGTGCTCAATAAACCCTCTGGGGTTCTCAAACCAGGAGAAGCTCAGAGACAGGGAAATGGGGTCTAACGAGTAGCGCGTCAGGTTCACGCTTCCCGTCCACTTCTTTTCCTGTTGCTCCTGCCGTGAAAGTCCGGCTTCGATAATCTTGAACTCTATGTCAATCCCAATCTCCTTCCACATGGCTGCCATAGCCTCCGCTATGTCAGGCATCTCAGGCAGACCGCCGGTGTCCAATGTAGTCTCAAATTTCAGCTTGAACCCGTTGGGATACCCGGCCTCCGCCAACAATTGTTTGGCTTTTACGGGATCACCGTTCCCCGGATATGGCCAGCCTCCCGCGCAGCCTGTCTTACCTTGTGGACCCGGATGCGGCGCCCAGGCATCTTTGCAGTCTTCGCGCCAGGGCGGGAAATACTCCACCGGGTCTGGCATACCTTTACCCTTTAGGAACCTGTCGTTGATGGCGTTTCGGTTGATGGCTAGGTTCATCGCCTCCCGCACCTTAACGTTTCGCACAGGATCGTTGGGGTTGTGATTAGGCACCTGCCGTCCGTCAAAGGTTGGGTTCTGGTAGTAAGGAACGCGGATCCAAACGTGAAAGCCCGGCAGCGTAGATTTGTAAATCTTTATTCCGCGGCCAATCAGTTCTTCGTGGGCTGTTCTCGGGACGTCCACTATATGCGCTTCCCCCGCGATCATCTGGGCCACGCGGGTTGCCGCCTCAGGGACCCACAGGAACTGCAGCTCGTCAAAGTCCGACGACTTGCGCCAGTGGGGCTTGTTGGCCTTGAAAAGCATGTGCTGGTTGACGACCTTCTCCACAAAGCTGAAGGCCCCGGTGCCCATAGGCTTAGCCAGATAGCCGTCCTGGCCGCCCACGTCGTTCCAGTAGTCCAGGCTGGTGATGCCAAAGGTCCATTCCTCCGACAGAACGAAAGGCATCTCCAGGTCTATTAGCTTATGGCGGATATACACCTCATGGTCGCCTCTCAGTTCAATGGCGCTGGCGTCGTCGGCAATTCTCACCCAGTCGGCGGGAGATTCGGCCTTATTCTTCTTTCCTGCCATAATCTCCCAGGTGTGCCGCACGTCCTTGGAGGTGAACTGCTTGTATTTGTCGGAGGCCTTGCCGTCCAGCCAGAACGGGATCCCTTGGCGGAGCTTGAAAGTCCAGTTCCTGCCTGTGTTGTCCACGTTCCAGGAAGTGGCGAGCTGGATAGGCTTCTCTTCGTCGGTGATTATGTCCATGCCCACCAGGTACTCATGGACGTTATGCAGGTGTCCGCCGGCGCTCTGGAAGGTCTGAAAGTGCCCCGTTACCTGCCCCGCCGGGGCCACCATTGATACCTTCAATCGAGGTGATACTGGCACCCTGCCGGCCGTCGTCGTGCGCGTGGGCGAAGGTGCGGAAGTGGCGGTAGCAGTGGTGCCCGGACGCGATGTCGCTGTGGAAGTTGCGCCCGGCGTCTCGTCTTCGCCGCAGGCCAGGATGAATAGGGTTAGAATCGCGAGTCCAGATACTATTAGAAGCAGCCTTGAATACGTGCGCCTGTTTCCTGGTTCCATATTCATCAACCTCTATTTCTAAATTAGACGTTAACCATTATTTCTAGACCAATATTTCTGCTTTCCCTCCTTCCTCCAATATTTGACTCTCTTGTAAGCTATAAATATATTTTTGTCAACACGACACTAAATAGTTGTCATTAGTAATCTATTTATTTCGTAGATAGCTGTATTTATTAGTACGACTTACGAACTATCACAGATGTGTCCTCGCGGATAATTCGCCCATCGTAATAGTCCCAACGGACCGCTGGCCCCTCCCTGCCGCCGCCGCGAGACCCCGCCTACTGCCCCGTCTTCCCCCCGTCGATGACCAGCTCCGCCCCCGTCATGTACGAGGACTCGTCCGACGCCAGGTACAGCACCCCGTATGCCACGTCCTCCACCCTCCCGAATCGCTTCAGCGGCACCGCCTCCATCTGCGATTTCCTGTACCCCGCGTCTCCCATCAATTCCGCGATCATATCCGTCTCAATCGGCCCCGGATGCACCGAATTCGCCCTGATCCCCTCCCGCGCGTACTCCACTGCCGTCGCTTTGGTGAATATCCGCACCGCTCCCTTCGATGCGTGGTACGCCGACGTCTCCGCGCTCCCCACCAGCCCTGACGTCGACGATATGTTGATAATCGACCCTCCTCCCGCTCGGCGCATCGCCGGTATACACGCCTTCGTCCCCAAAAACACCCCCGTCACGTTCACCGACATCAGCCTCTCCCACCTCTCCACGCTGATTTTTTCCAGCGATTCCTTCCAGAACACCCCCGCGTTGTTCACCAGCACGTTCAGCTTCCCGTACTCCCTCTCCGCTTTCGACACCGCCGCCCGCCATTCCTCCTCCACCGTCACGTCCAGCCTCACAAAACTCGCCTTCCCTCCCTCCCGACGTATCCCCTCCGCCACCGACTTCCCCTCCTCCTCCAGCACATCCCCAATCACCACACACGCCCCCTCCCTGGCAAACAGCCCAGCCTCCGCCGCCCCCATCCCCTTAGCCCCACCGCTAATCAACGCCACCTTGCCGGCCAGCCTCATATCTCGCTCCACTTTCATACGCTAGGCAATATTCTACAGAATGCTTCCGAGTAATGTTCCCTCAGCGTCAGCTTATCTTATCCTCTCCCATTGAACGCTTGATGCAAATTAAACTACCCGCCTGCCATTTGCACAGACTGGGCCAATGTCCCGTCAGGTTCTCCCCCTTCGGCCTGAAAGGCGAAGGGGGAGTTAGAGGGGGTTGTGGTTCCTATTTTATCTTCCCCTTCCAGCAGGAATGGGCCAGGGGATGGTATCCCGACTACGAACAACTTGTGTATTGTGGATCACACGTTTGATGGGAAGACTTAGACATGAGCGTCATGAATTAAGATAGGGAGGATTATGAGCACTCCAGTCAAGCAAAATCCTCTCCCTCATTTCCCCCCTCTGAAGTTCTCTGATACTATAAGCCACGCTCAATTTACGCAAACCGTGGGGTAACTATGGAACTCAAAGGTAAAAAAGCCCTGGTCACCGGCGCCGCCAGCGGCATCGGCCGAGAGATCACCCTCCTCCTGGCCAAGGAAGGCGCTAAAGTCGCCGTCACCGACATCGCCATGCTCCCCGGCGAAGGCGTCCTCCGCGAGGTCGCCGCCCTCCACGCCGAAGGCCTCCCCCTCCGATGCGACGTCTCCTCCCCCGCCAGCGTCGACTTCACCTTCTCCACCGTCACCGCCACCTTCGGCGGACTGGACATCCTCGTCAACTGCGCCGGCATCGGCGGCGGCAAACCCCTCATCGACGAGACCGAGGAGCAGTGGGACAAGGTCATGGACACCAACCTCAAAGGCGCCTTCCTATGCTCCCAGCAGGCCGCCCGCGCCTTTATCAAACAGGGCCGCGGCGGACGAATCGTCAACATCGCTTCCACCGCCGCCGACAACGCCCGCCCCGGCGCCTCCGCATACAGCGCCTCCAAGGCCGGCATGGTCCAGTTCACCAAAGTCCTTGCCCTGGAGCTGGGCCCCCACAACATCACCGTCAACGCCGTCTCCCCGGCCATGACCGACTTCTCCACCGGCCCCAACCCCAAGTCCACCCCCGCCTATCGAGAAGCCTTCATCAAGCAAGTCCCCCTGGGCCGCGCCGCCCAGGCCTCGGAAGTCGCCCAGGCCGTCCTCTTCCTCGCCTCCGACAAAGCCGCCTTCATCACCGGCGAAGTCATCCACGTAGACGGCGGCTACTCCGCCGGCAAAACCCAGGTCCGCGGCTAAATTAGGCAAGTCCCATGCAATTCGAGCAGTTCAACGTTGCTTTAGTAGACGAACGCCTTGCCATATGCATCTGTTCTTCTTTCCTCTCCCTTGATGGGAGAGGATTAAGGTGAGGGTGAAACACTGGCGCTACGATACGTCCGACAGGCATAACCACACCTTCCATCGCACTCTCTTCCCTCCCGTCTCGTGTCTGCGGGAATTGGATAAGAGAATTTCAGATCTTAGCAGGACTCTTACTTAACTAACCCCCAGGAGGCTCCCCATGGACTTCCGCGGCAAGTCCGCCATCGTCACCGGCTCCGGCCAGGGCATCGGCCGCTCCATCGCCAAAGACCTCGCCGCCCGAGGCGCCCACGTCCTCGTCTCCGACCTCCGGCCCCAGGGCGTCGACGCCGTCGTCTCTGAAATCCGAAAGGCCGGCGGCACCGCCGCCTCCTTCCTCTGCGACGCCACCAACCCCCAGCAAGTGGACTCCCTCGTAAACGTCGCCCTCGGCTCCTTCGGCAAAATCGATATCCTGGTAAACAACGTGGGAGGCAGCGGCACCCAGGGCGTCGACCAGATCGAAGAGGTCACTAACGATCTCTGGTCCTTCATCATGGACCTCAACATGAAAAGCATGTTCCTCTGCAGCCGCGCCGTAGCGCCCTCCATGAAGGCCAAAGGCTGCGGCAAAATCGTCAACCTTTCCTCCATGGCCGCCCACGGCAGCTTCGGCGGTCGAGGCGCCGCCGCCGCCCGGCTCCCCTACGCCGGCGCCAAGGCTGGCGTCGTCGGCTTCACCCTCCAGCTCGCCAAAGACCTCGGCCCCTTCGGCATCAACGTCAACGCCGTCATGCCCGGCCTCATCCTCACCGAACCCGGCACCCGCATCGCCCAGCGATATGCCACCCTGTCCGAAGAAGCCAAACAGAAGTCCCTCGAACGCGTCCCCCTGGGACGCCGCGGTACGCCCGAAGAAGTCGCCAAAGCCGTCGCCTTCCTCGCCTCTGACGACGCCTCCTACATCACCGGCGTCATCCTGGAAGTCGCGGGTGGCATGTAACCCGCCATAAAGCTAAAATACTCTAGATTAAGCACCTTCCCATAATCTTCCGATTTGCTCTTTCACATTACGTGGCTTTATCTACCATTCATCGGCTGCAAGCCAGCCTGGGATTTTTCTGCATCCCATCAGGTTCTCCCCCTTCGGCCTGGAAGAGCCTGTCCCGAGTACCCCCCGAGGGACGAAGGGGGAGTTAGAGGGGGTTGTGGTCCCTTATATTCTCTTCCCCTTCCAGCAGGAAGGGGATAAAGGGGATGGTATCCCGAATGAGAACGAGGCTTGCACCTCTTCTCGAGGCAAACGAATAAAGACTTTGGAGACAACACCCCGCCCATGATAAAAAGCTTCGGCATCCTCTACGCCGGCCACATAGACTCCCAACACATCGGCTTCCAGGCCACCCCCGCCAACGAGCGGCGCTTCGACAACGCCGCCGTCGCCCGCGCCCTCACCGACGCCGCTGACATCGCCAAGCTCGCCGACCGCCTCGGCTACGACATCCTATGGATGGCCGAGCACCACTTCCAGCGCGAAGGCTTTGAATGCATCCCCAACATCCTCATGCTCAGCGTCCACCTCGCCAGCCTCACCAAACGCGTTAAGTTCGGCTGCGCCTTCAACATCATCCCCATCTGGCACCCCCTCCGTCTCGCCGAGGACTACGCCGTCGCCGATATCCTCACCGGCGGCCGCGTCATCTTCGGCGTCGGTCGAGGCTACCACACCCGTGAGGTCGAAACCCTCGGCGGACCCCTCCTGGATCAGGAAGCCAACCGCTCCATATTCGAAGAGTCCATTGAGCTTATCCTCAAGGCCTGGAACAACGACTCCTTCACCCACCAGGGCCGCCACTACCAGCTCCCTCCCCAGGTCCCCTACCGGGGCTATACCCTCCAGGACCTTACCCTGGTGCCGCGTCCCGTCCACCACCCCATTCAGGTGTGGCAGCCCATCGTCAGCGGCAGCGCCAGAGGCATCCAGTTCATGCACCAGCACGGCATCAAAGGCATGGTCAGCGGCGTCGATGACGACACCATCGACAAGACCTTCCGTTCCTTCCGAGATGTCGGCGCCCAGATGGGCAAAGACTTGGAGCTTGGACAAGACCTCTGCCTGGGGCTCCGCTTCTACCTGGCCGAATCCCAGGAGGAAGGCATTCAAAAAGCCCGCATCTTCCACGAAGAAGGCATGAAGTTCAGCGGCCCCCTGGGCTTCAGCCCCAACCTGACCGAAGACCAGCGTAAGGCCATCATCAACCCAAAGCTCTACGGCTCCGACTTCTTCCCCTCCCTGGAAGAAGAAGTGGCTGAAGGCGTTTGGACCTGCGGCCCAGCCAAAGACGCCATCGCCAAGCTCAAAGACATCGAAAGCAAGTACCCCGGCCTTGAGCACGTCCTCATCAACATCGGCGTCTCCACCCATAAAAAAGTCTACATGGAGCAGCTGGAGCACTTCGCCGCCGAAGTCATGCCCGCCTTCATCAAGACCCCCTCCCACAGGCGCTAGCCCCTCACCGCATCCTCCCCTCTCCTTCACTCCGGCGTAATACCAAATCGGTAGAATAGAGGCGGGAATAAAGCTGCGGGATGTTGAGGAAGATAACCCAGCCTTGCATGGCCCCTTCCCGTCTTATCCTCTCCCCTTGAGGTGAGCGCCTTGATGCTATCTAAATCGCGAAATCTCCCCATCTTTAATTCCTATCCAATCTGGGAGGCTCAATTCATCGGCCCCAATAGCATCGGGAGGGAGAGCTGGAGGGGGAGGTCGGGTGTCTCCTCAGGTTCTCCCCCTTCGGCCTGAAAGGCGAAGGGGGAGCTAGAGGGGGTTGTGGTTCCCATTTTTCTTTCCCTCTTCTCAGAAAGGAGAAGAGGGATTAAGGGTGATGAGGTCGTCGCGCTTATAATCAGAATTGTGTTATCAATCAGGGGATGGTATCCCAATAATGACCAGGAATGAATTGCGCATCACTGGCGGCATGCCCATCCTCAACCACCACAACACACAACATTTTGCCTTCATGCCCTCAGATTTGCTTAATTGTTAATAATTTTTTGTAGGAAAGTAACCTCTACTTTGCTAGAATCCCTTGTATCCTTTACCCCAGCGCGCGGGAGTGCCTTTGCGTGGAATCCAAAACCTCAAAAGGTAACATCCTCGTCGTCGAAGACGAGGCCACCATTCGCGAGCTTCTGGAAGCTATGCTGGAGCCTCAGAACTACGCCGTCCGCACCGCTGGCGACGGCCAGGAAGGCCTCCGCGCCTTCTTCTCATGGAAGCCGGACCTCGTATTTCTGGACGTCATGATGCCCAAAATGGACGGCTGGAAGCTCCTGGAGCGTATCCGCGAGGTCTCCGACGTACCCGTTATCATGCTCACCGCCCTCGGCATGGAGCACGAAAAAGTTCGCGGCCTCAAAGGCGGCGCCGACGACTATCTCACCAAGCCCGTCTCCCAGGGCGAGCTCCTAGCCCGCGTCGAAGCCGTCCTCCGCCGCAACAAAAAGGCCTCCTTCGTCGAAAGCTACCGCGACTCCCTTCTCCATCTCGACTTCGAGCGCCACATGGTCCTCAAAAGCGGCCAGGAAATCGACCTCTCCCCCACCGAGTTCCGCCTCCTCACCACCCTCGTTAAGCACAAAGGCACCGTAATGAGCGTGGAGCGACTCCTGGACACCTGCTGGGAAGACGGCATCGGCCGCCCCGACAACGTCCGCGTCTATGTCTCCTACCTCCGGCGCAAGCTCGGCAGCGACGTCAAAGGCCGCGACCTCATCGAAACCGTCCGCGAGTTCGGCTACCGCTACCGCCCCCCACGAATAACCCCTTGCTGTCTGCCGCTCCCTTCCTGCTATCGACGCTTTCCTAAACGTCGCCTAAAGATGCTTAGCCATAGTGCTAAACAAGAATTGTCATTCTGAGCGAAGTCGCGATGTACTCGTCGTGACGTAGTCGAAGAATCTGTGCCCTCTGCCAACCTCAATTAGCCGTCCAAGCAATTAACCTCGCCTCATTCCCTCTCCCCCTACCCCATCGCCGCCTCCCTCACCCACTCCCCCATCCGCTCCCCAATCATGAAACACGTCGCGTTCGGATTAACACTCACCACATCCGGCATAATCGACGCGTCCGCCACCCTTAACCCCTCCAATCCGTGCACTTTCCCGTACTGGTCCACCACTGCCATCTCGTCCGACGAAGGCCCCATCTTGCACGTCCCCGCCGAATGATGCCCCGTCGTCACCGTCGACCTCATCCACGCATCCAGCTTCTCGTCCGACGCCAGTTCCGCCTCCGTCGGCGCCACTCGCCTCTCAAAAATCCCCTTGAACGCCCCGCTCTCCGCCAGCTTCACGCTCAGCCTTACCCCCTCCCGCAGCCGCTCCCTGTCCCACGGCTCCTCCAGGTATTCGTACTCCAGTTCCGGCGTCGACGGCAGCTCCTTCGAGGCCAGCCGCAGCCTTCCCGCGCCCCGCGCCTTCTCCAGCGTCACGTTGAATCGAGTGTACGGCCTGCCATCTATGACCCATCGATTGTCCGGGCTTATCGTCAGGTCTCCTGGCGTCTTGGACCCCTTGGCTGTGAACCTCAGGAACGCCTGCGTTATTACTGACGCCTTCGGCTCCTTCGATGCGTCCAAATACAACACCCACGCCACCGGATGGTTCCGCAGGTTCTGTCCCACCCCGGGCAAAATCTGCGTCGACTTTATCTTCAACCGCTTTAACTCCTCCTCCGGACCCACCCCTGACCTCATCAAGAGCATCGGCGACCCAAAAGCCCCGGCGCAGCATACAATCTGCCGTCCCTCTACCTGGAAAGTCTGCCCGCCGCTGTTCACCTCCACGCCCACCGCCCGCTTCCCCTTGAAAAGTATCCGGCTCGCCAGCGCGCCCCCGCGAATCGTCAGGTTCAGACGCTCCCTCGCCGCCGCCAGGTACGCGATGGCGCTGTTGACCCGCACGCCCTTGTAGTCGTTATGCGGGTACGGTCCCACTCCCCACGCTCCCGGCAAGTTCATATCGCGCCCGTCCGGAAACCCCGCCGACAGGCACGCCTTGTAAAACGCCCTGTTGTTAGGCAGCCACGTGCTCGGGGCCAGACGGCACACCGGCACCGGCCCGCTCTTGTTATGAAAGTCCCCGCCAAAGTCCACATCCTGCTCTGCCCTCAGGTAATACGGCAGCGCCTTCTGGTACGTCCACTCCGGATTACCTCTGGATGCCCAATCGTCAAAGTCCTCCTGCGGCGCCCTCAAAAATATCGACCCGTTTATCGCGCTCGTCCCGCCGATGATCCGCCCCGACGGCATCAGCATCGGCTCCTTCTTATACCCGTTGGCCTTCGCCGCGTAGTTCCGAATATGCGGGCTCTCCTGCCCCGCCCTGTTCCCATACCCCGATAAAATATCCGCTGGCATCTCCGACGCGTCGGCAAAGTCCTGCCCCTCCTCCAGCAGCAGCACCGATATGTTCGGGTCCTCGGACACCCTCGACGCCACCACCGCCCCCGCCGTCCCGGACCCTATAACAATCACATCGTACTTCATACTCTTGTTACCCCCCCCAATTCTTTAAAGTGGCGTTTCCAAGGACAAGGTCGAGCGACGGACTTAGACCTGCCTAATAGGGCTTGGGTGTTCCATCTGGTCCTCCCCCTTTCCTCGTGAGGAAAGGGGGAGATAGAGAGGGATTGGTGAAATTTTTCTCTTCCCCTTCCTGAAAGGAAGGGGTCAGGGGATGGTGGCTCCGATTGAAGAGACGCTCCGTCTTTCATGATTACCTGAGCGCCTCCCGCACAAAATCAGCCCCCCTCTCCCCAATCAAACAGCACGTCGCGTTAATATTCCCCCGCGCTATATGCGGCATCACCGACGAGTCAATCACCCACAACCCCTCCACCCCTCGCACCCGGCACCTCTGGTCCACCACCGACATCTCATCACTCCCCATCCTGCACGTCCCGCTGCTGTGGTAATACGACACAATCTCCCGCCTCAGCCACCCCTCCAGCGCCGCCTCCGACGCCAAGTCTCCATCCCCCGGCGCCAGCCGGCTCCCCATAATCCCCTTAAACGCCTTGTGCTTCGACAGCTCCACCGCCAGCCTCACCCCCTCTGCCAGCCGCTTCATATCCCTCTTGTCCGACAGCATCCCATAGTCCAGCCTCGGCGCCGCCTCTGCCTCCGACGATGTCAACGTCATCCTCCCCACGCTGTGCGGGTACTCCAGCGTCACCGCCACTCGATAGTACGACCTCCCATCAATCGTCGCCGGCTTGGACTCCAGCGTCATCGCCATATCGTTCGGCGCCTCCGACCCTGACGCCGTGTAGCGCAAAAACACCTCGTTGGTAATGTTGTACGTCGGCAGCCTGTCGTCGTTATGAAAACTGAGATACGCCGTCGCGTGGTTGTACAAGTTCTGCCCCACGCCCGGCGACTCCACCACCGCCTTCACCCCCAGCCTCCGCAGCTCCTCCGACGGCCCAATCCCCGACAGCATCAGCAGCCGCGGCGACTCGATGGCCCCCGCGCTTAGCACCACCTGCCGTCCCTCCACCTCAAACTCCTCCCCCCCGCTCACCGCCCGCACTCCCACCGCCCTCCCTCCCTTCACCACTACCTTCGTCACCCTGGTCCCGCCTCGAATCGTCAGGTTCACACGATGCCGCGCCGGCTCCAAATAGCCAATGGCCGTGCTTATCCGCATCTCGCCCCTGCTGTTCACCGGATGCGGCCCAACGCCCGACGCGTCCGGCGCGTTCATATCCGGGCAGTCCGCGAACCCCCTGACCCTGCACGCCTCGTAAAACGCCTTCTCCATCGGCAGCATCTGTCCCAGCTTCGCCCGCCGAATAAATATCGGCCCCTCCTTCCCGTGATACTCCCCGCCGAATTCCAGGTCCGTTTCCATCCGACGCCAGTACGGCAGCACTTTGACATACGACCACTCGTCGTTCCCCTCCGCCGCCCACCTGTCGAAATCGTCCCGGTGTCCCCGAATAAACACGCCGCCGTTAATCGCGCTCCCCCCTCCCAAAATCTTCCCCCTATACGTCCTCCTCTCCCCCCGCTGCTCCTTGGTATAAATCGCCGGGTAGCCCTCCATAAAAGGCGTGACCACCCCCCGCAGGTTCAGGCACGATGTTGTCGCGTCCTCCGGGTACCTCTCCAACCCCCCGAAATCCGGCCCCTCCTCCAGCAGCAGCACCGATATGTTCGGGTCCTCGGCCACCCTCGACGCCACAATCCCCCCCGCCGCCCCGGAACCCACAACAATCACATCGTATTTCATGCTCTTTTATTAACGCCCTTCCGATTACTCAGTTAAAGGCACTGAGTCTAACAACAAAGAAACCGTATTGTCATTCTGAGCGAAGTCGGTACTCCGACGTAGTCGAAGAATCTGTTATCACGGCAGCCTCGCTTCCACCGAAAACGACCATGGTTAGTCCGCTTTTTTCACCTTCTCCCCCTTGATGGGAGAGGATTAAGGTGAGGGTGAAACCCTGGCTCCACGCTCCGTCCGCCAGGCTAAGCTACCCCGCACTAGCGTGGGAAAGGCGGGGCCTCCCCTCTGATCCCTTCCCCCCTTGAGGTCGAACGCCTTGATTCATATCGATATGAGGTCCCAATGTCCATCGTGGGGGGCTAGGATGAGGGGTCAGGGATGGATGGAGGGTCTAGAATAGCCCCCGCACCCTCGTCCCCTTCCCTACCTCATCGTCCCCTTAACCAAATCCGCCGCCCTCTCCCCTATCATCACGCACGTCCCATATATCGCCGGCCTCGTAATCCCGGGCATTATCGACGCGTCCACCACCCTGAGCCCCTCCATCCCCCTCACCCGGCACCACTGGTCCACCACCGCCTCATCTCCCGTCCCCATCCTGCACGTCCCGCAATAGTGCTGCGACGCCTTCACATTCAGCCGAATCCACTCCTCCAACGCCCCCTCCGACTCCAGGTCCCTAGGCCCCGGCGCCGTCAGCCCCGCAAACAACCCCTGGAACTCCGCGCGGCGCCTCATATCCACCGCCATCCTCACCCCCTCCCTCATCCGCCTCATGTCCTCCCCCTCCGACAGCGCCCGATAATGCAGCACCGGCGCAGCCTCTGGGTCCGACGACACCAGCTCGATATACCCCTCGCTCTTCGGCGACTGTAACCCCACCCCCAGCCGGGTGTGCGGCGCGCCGTCGATGTCATACCGCGCGTCCACCGCCAGGCTCATATCCCCCTTCACCGCCGACCCTGACGATGTCCACCTCAAAATAACCTGGCTTATTAAAACATCCCGCCTCAGCCCCGGCCCGTTCTTAAACGCCACCGGCGCGCTCACATGGTTCATCAGGTGCCTTCCGACCCCCGGCAGGTCATGTCGCACCCTGATCCCCTTCGACTCCAAGACCTCCTTCGGCCCAATCCCCGAATGCATCAAAATAAACGGTGACCCTATCGCCCCCGCGCTCAGGATCACCTCTCCCGCCTCCACCACCGACACCTCCCTCCCCGACACCACCTCCACTCCCACCGCCCTGCTCCCCTTCAAAACCACCCGCTGCGCCTTGCGGTTACCAATAATCGTCAAATTCTTGCGCTGCCTCGCCGGCCACAAATACGCCATCGACGTGTTCACCCTCAGCCCGTTCCTGTCCGCCACGCAGTGCGGCCCCACCCCCTCCACCGCCTCCGGCGAGTTCAAGTCCGCCCGCTCCGCGAACCCCTTCGCCAAGCACGCCTGGTAGAACGCCGACGCCACCGGCAGCATCTCCTCAAACCCCGCCCGGCGCACCGGCATCGGCCCGTCCCGCCCGTGAAACTCCCCTCCAAAGTCCTCGTCACACTCCATCCGCTTGAAATACGGCAGCACCTTCTCAAACGACCACTCGCTGTTCCCCAACGACGTCCACCCGTCAAAGTCCCCCGGCAGCCCCCTGAATAGCACCGCCCCGTTAATCGCGCTGGACCCGCCCACACATCGGCCCCGCATCACCGCGTCGGACAGCCCCTGCTCCTCATTCACATACGCTGAACACCGCCAAACATACTCGCCCTGAAGCGTGGACAGCTTCCCATAAAAATGCTTCACGTCCCGCGGCGTAGCCTCCAGCGTCGGATAGTCCGGCCCCTCCTCCAACACCAGCACCCTCACCCCTACGTCCTCCGACAGCCGCGCCGCCAGCGCCGCCCCTGACGCCCCCGCCCCCACTATCACGACATCATATTTCATAGCTTTATCTCACCTGGCTGTCCCGACGGAATTGGTAGCGGCTCATTATAAGGCGGCTAATGCGCTTCTCCCATTCTGGTTCTCCCCCTTCGGCCTGGAAGGCGAAGGGGGAGTTAGACGCCGTCCTGAGTATGCCGAAGGAGGGGGTTGTGGTTTCTTATTTCTCTTCCCCTTCCAGCAGGAAGGGGTCAGGGGATGGTATCCCATAGTGCTACTCAGGCATCTTCGCGAGTACCAGGAGTCAAAGATACCTCGGGGTTCCCAAGGGGGCCAGCCCCCTTACCCTCCCTTCACCCAGTCCGCCACCCTCTCCCCAATCATTATCGACGTGCAGTTCGTGTTCGCCCGCACAATCTCCGGCATAATCGACGCATCCGCCACCCTAATCCCCTCCAGCCCGTGCACCCGCCCGTACTGGTCCACCACCGCCTTCGCGTCCGTCTCCGCCCCCATCTTGCACGTCCCCGACGCGTGATGCGACGTAATCGCGTTCCTCACTATCCACCTGTCCAGCGCCTCGTCCGACGCCATATCTGTGTCCGTAGGCTGGCTCCGGCACTCCAGTATCTTCTTGAACGCCTTGTCTGAGCATATCCTGTCCAACAGCCTCACCCCCTCCCGCATCTTCGCCACGTCCTGCGCGTCCTCCAGGTAGTTGAACTCTATCCGGGGGTTCACCCTCGGGTCCGACGACACCAGCGACACCTTCCCATAGCTGTGCGCCATCTCCAGAATCACCCTCGCCCCCATGTGCGGCTGGCCCTTGTATATCTCCCCTGGGTACGGGCTGAGAAACATGTCGTTGCGAATCTTCGACCCCCTGGCCGTGTAGCTCATACCCACCTGGCTGATAGTCGCCGGCTCCTCGCACCCCGACCTGTACTTGAAGTACACCAGCACCGACGGATGGTCCGTCAGGTGTTCTCCCACCCCCGGCAGGTCGTGCGACACCGGTATCCCCAGCGACTCCAGCTTGCCCCACGGCCCTACCCCCGAGTGCATCAAAATGAACGGCGACCCTATCGCCCCCGCGCTCAAGATCACCTCGTCCCCCTCCACCTTATATCCGCCGGAGGCGGACCCTCCGCTCTCGCACTCCACACCTACCGCCCTCCGGCCCTTGAACAACACCCGCCTCACGTTTACATTTCCCCGAATCGTCAGGTTCATTCGATGCCGGTTCGGATTCAAATAGCAAAGGTTGGTGCTCATCCTCACGCCGCCCACCTGGTTCAGCGGCCTCGCCCCCACACCGTGAGCGTCCGGCGCGTTATGGTCCGGATTGTCCGGAAACCCCGCGCTGCGGCACGCCTGGTAAAACGCCCGCAGGCTCGGCCTCCACTCCTCCGGCTTGAAACGACGCACCGGTATCGGCCCCTCCTTCCCGTGAAAGTCCCCTCCAAAGTCCAGGTCCGTCTCCAGCTTCCGAAAGTACGGCAAGACCTTGGTGTACGACCACTCGCTGTTCCCCAGTTTCGCCCAGTAGTCGTAGTCCTCCGGCACGCCTCGAATAAACACCATCCCGTTCACTGAGCTCGACCCGCCCACCACCTTGCCCCGCTGCAGCGTCATCGGCATCCCCTGATGTCGATTCGCCACCGCCATATAGTCCCACAGGCTGCCTCCCCGCGACGCCTTAATCGCGTCGCTGCCATCCCTCACGTCTTCCGGCAGGAGGTCCACCGTCGAATAGTCGGCTCCCGCCTCCAGCAGCAGCACGCTGCGCTTCGCGTCCTCCGACAGCCGCGCCGCCAGCGCCGCCCCTGACGCTCCCGCCCCCACAACTATCACGTCGTATCCCATCTCATCTCCTAAAGTTTCAATTCAGTGCTGACCAATTCTCGTTTATCGGAAAAACAGAATTATATAGTTTACCCGCCTCCGCCTAGTATCTTTCCTAACCGAGAGCGCAGGCAATTTGCGCCTTTCCCCGCTGCAACTAGCGACAGGGCGGGCCCTCCCATTCTGGTCCTCCCCCTTCGGCCTGGAAGAGCCTGTCCCGAGTATCCCCCGAGGGACGAAGGGGGAGTTAGACGCCGTCCTGAGCCTGGCCGAAGGAGGGGGTTGTGGTGTCTTTTTTCTTTCCCCTTCCCGAAGAGGAAGGGGCTGCAAGCTCGCCGTGGCGAGATAAAGGGGATGGTGGCCCCGAACGAGGAATGTTCCCATTTTCAGAGTCAAGCCGTCATGTCAAATACGATCCACCCCAGAATAACCCCGCATTATAAAGTCGCCCTATGGCAAAAACTAGCGCCATGTTAATATAACTCCACCTTCTTTCTACGTCCCTGGAGGGAACTATGGCTGATAGACCTCTCCCCAAACTCAAAGACGCCGCCCAGACCGTATTCTTCCAGGCCGGCGGCGAATGGTGCTTCCTCCGCACTCCCGCCAGCTTCAAAGCCTCCGGCGCGCCCACCCCCTGCGTCATCCAGTGCCACGGCAACACCGGCTACGTCAAGGACGGGGAGGCCGACTGGCTCAAGGACGAAGGCAAGACCACCTTTATAAACCGGCTCACCGAGGCCGGTATCGCCGTCGCCAGCACCCACGCCACCGGCAACCACTGGGGCCGACCCAACGCCGTCGCCGCCAACGCCGCCCTCCACACCGCCATCACCCAGAACGCCAACATAGACCGCGCCCGCATCGGCATCTGGGGCGGAGGCCTCGGCGGCGCCCTCGTTTGGAACTCCGTCACCGGCCCCCTCCTCGGCAAAGTCAAAGCCGCCGCCCTCCAGCAGGCCACCCTCTCCTACGAAAGCGTCATCCGGCAGCACAAGTTCAAAGGCCACCTCCTGGAAGCCTACGGCATCCCCGCCGACACCCCCGACGACGCCGCCTTCGCCACCCTCTCCTTCAACGACCCCGTCACCCGCACCCGCCTCCTGGAAGACAAAATGGGCAAAAGCCTGGCCTCCCAGTTGCCCGAGGTTATCTTCATCCACGGCGACCTCGATGAAAACATGCTCTACCAGGAAAACCCCGTCCGACTCTCCCACGCCCTCAGCCCCGTCGGCGCTCGATTCACCTTCCACACCTTCAAAGGCGTCGGCCACGCCACCTACGCCCTCGGCGACACCGCCGCCCAGGTCGTCTCAGGCTTCTTCAAAAAGACTTTTGCCTTGTAACCTTCTACGCCGGCTCGCTCTGGCTGTAGGTCTTCCGTTGGTACTCTCGCTAGCCGCCTGCGGCGGCAACGCCCCCTCTCCCGCCCCCTCCCCAAACCCCGCCCAAGCCCAGCGCGGTGCCGCCCTCTACAACCAGAATTGCCAGTCCTGCCACGGCGACGCCTCCTCCGGACAGGGCCGCATCGAGGGCGCTCCCATCCACGGCCCCGGCGGCCACACCTGGCACCACGCCGACGGACAGCTCGCCGGCATCATCCTCGGCCGCCTCGACTATCCAGGCCGCCGTATGCCCTCCTTCGCCGCCACCCTCACCGAAGATGACGTTGATGACATCCTCGCCTACTTCAAGACCCTATGGACCCAGGAGAACCGCGACTTCCAGGCCGAAGTCTCCCGCAACTGGGATGCCCAGTTCTCCACCCCATCCCCCTGACCCTCCCGTCATTCCAGCGGAAGCTGGAATCCAGTTCTCTTCGTAGGGGCAGGTCTGTGACCTGCCCTCTCCAAGCGTCGGATAATTATTCTAAGGGTGCGCGATAGAAAGAGTTCTGTCATCTCCCCACAATATCTCATTATTCAGGGCAGTCCGATGTAATCGGACCTGAGCCTGGCGAAGGATCTATGCCCACCACCGACCTCCCATTTAGCCCACCCTTGTTCCCTTCTCCCCTTTTGTGACAACTTTCGCTTGCTTTAATAAATACATATGTTCTATTATTCCCTACACACCAAACCCGTGGAGGCCCTTCATGGAATCTAATCCCCAGCCGTCCCACCCTATCAGTTCCCACCTCGCCACGGACACCCTGCCACCTGTCCCCATGCCCACCGACGAAGACCCTGAGGCTCCACTCAACGTTATAGACCCCGCGCTGTTGTGTTCCAATGAATGCGCCCACCTCTCGATGCAAAATCCTCCCACAGGTAAGTGCGACGGCGAATGCCGAAAGCGTTTCTTTGAGGAGGCCAACAACATTCTTAACCAATTGGAGCAGTGGCAGGCTGCTAAAAATGCCGCTAAGAAAGAGGAACAGGCCAAAAAGCGCCGCCCCGGCGGCCAGCCCGGCAACCAGAACGCCCGCAAATATGACCTCCACCCCAGGCGCCTCGCCCCCAAGGAGTGGGCAATGGTGCAAGAGTATATGGCCAATGAAAACTTGGACCTACGAGAAGAGATTTCCCTCCTGCGAGTTCGCTACCTCCAGCTTATTGTCGACCCCGACGCTAGCCCTAAAGAAATCGCCTACCTCGTCCATGCCATGACTAGCATGCTTAAGACTCAGGCCCTCATCGACAAAATCTATCACCCCCTCGAAGAAAACGAAGAAAACAACGAAAACGACTCCACGCCTGATTCACGCCTGAAAACCTGAGTCGATTTGGAAAAAAATTGCAAATCGACTCCCCAAAACGAATCCCCACTCCGATGTGCTCTACAATGTTGCCAATAGGGCCAATGCCGCCGACTGAAGTCGGCGGTACAGTCCTCCCACTCTAACTCCAACAAAAAGCCCGTCCTTCAGCCGAAGTTTAACAACTGAATTGGGTAAAGGAGGCTGCATGAGAATAAGCCTTTGGCTGGCCCTCCTTTCTCCCCATTGAAGGCCTGGTGCTAGTTGAGGTTCGATACGCATGAAACGACTAGCAGCCTCCAAGAAAATTCCTTCCCCCTTGATGGGGGAAGGCGTAGGATGAGGGTGAAACCCTGGCTCAACAATCCTTTATTAAGGCTACCTGCCATCACTTTCCATCTCTAAAACTTACCGGGATAACTAGCACCTCCCTTTTTGTTGGGGGCTCTTTAGCCCCCAACAAAAAGCCCGTCCTTCAGCCGAAGGACGGGCTCTGAAATCCTAGTTTGAAGGAAGGCTACTTCAAAAACCCGTACAGCTTCCCCGCATTATCCCTCGTTATCTTCTTCCGCGCCTTCGCGCTCACCCCTTCCAGGTCCTCCTCAATCCACTTCTTGGACTCCGGCCATATCCCGTCCGGGTGCGGGTAGTCGCTCCCCCATATCACCCTGTCCTCCCCCACCATCGGCACAAAGTCCGCCAGCCCCACCTCATGCTGGTACGTGCTGTACCCCTGCCGGCTCCAGTACTCGCTGGGCTTCATGCTCAGCCCCTTATTCTGCGCCCGTCGGTCTATAAACTCCTCATCCATGCGATTCAGCACGTGCGGCAGCCACGTTATCCCGCACTCGCCCAGCACAAACTTGAAGTCCGGGTATCGCTCGCACGCCCCGCCGAATATCGCGCTGGCCAGGTACTCGCTCCCGCACACCTGAAACAGGCTTATCTTCACCATCCTGAACGCCTCGTCGTACTCCTTTGCCATGGCCGGGTCGTTAGGCTCCCGGACGTTCGGCCCCGTCGTGTGGAACGATATCGGCAGCCCCGTCTCCCCCGCCGCCTCCCAGAACACATCCCAATCGCGATGCCACACCGGCTTCACCGCCGTCGCCACCGCGAAGTCCGCGCCCTTCAGCCCCAGCCTCGCCGCCCGCCTTAACTCGCTGGCCGCTATCTTCGGGTCGTGGTTCGGTATGCACGCCAGCGCCGCCCAGCGGCCAGGCTCCTTCTTGCAGAACTCCGCCGCCCACGAGTTGTATATCTCATATACCGCCTGCGTCATCTCCTTGTTCTGGAACCTCATCCCCACACCCAGAATCCCATAGATAACCTCCGCGTCAATCCCGTCCACCGACATATCCTTCAACCGAAGCTCCGGCGTCGTCGGATGCGGCCCGCCCTCGTAGAACCCGTACTCGTACATCTTGTCGACGTGCTTGGAGTGTCCCCTCTCAGGCTTCGTAAACCCAAACCCCAGCCCGCCGTACACCCCCAGGTCCTTCCCCTCCGCCACCCAGTGCGGCCCGTCCGGCTTCTGGACTATCTGCGGCACGTCCTTCTTGAACTTCGGCGGCGCCATCTCCACAAACAGCGTCCCCGGCATCCACGTCATATCGATGTGCGAGTCCCCGGAAATAACGTCGTACTTCATCCCATAGCTCCTTCCATCTAAATTCTCTCCAATCCCGACGATAGCAGGCAGCCCTCCCCCTGCTTTTACCAGATGCCGAACCCCCAGTCAAGGAACCCTCCCCAATATGCAAACCCAGCGCCACCTTGCCCCAGCAACGTCCCTTACCCTATATTTACCCCTACCTGTCATGACCACTTCAATATTAGCTAGGCTGCACATTGCCTGCCGCTCCACCTTCTCCTCTCATGAACGCGTGATGCAATCTGAGCCACGAGCCTTTTGTGCAGACGGTGCTGGGAGCTTTCCATTCTGGTCCTCCCCCTTCGGCCTGGAAGGCGAAGGGGGAGTTAGACGCCGTCCTGAGTATGCCGAAGGAGGGGGTTGTGGTACTTTATTTCTCTTCCCCTTCCAGCAGGCTGTACTCAGTCCCGATGCAGTCGGGAAAGGGGCCAGGGGATGGTATCCCGCGTATGACCAGGAATGTAATATGCACCAAGCTTCTTGAGGGCAAGACCGGAGTACCCATGCCTGAACCCTACGTCATAGTCGAACGCCATAACGGGGTCTTGAAGCTCACCCTCAACGACCCTACTACCCGCAACGCCCTGGGCCCCGACATGGTCAAAGCCCTCTTCGATGAGTTGGACCGATTCGAGAAGGACCCCAACGACCGCGTCCTCCTCCTCACCGGCCAGGACCCCTCCTTCTGCTCCGGCGCCAACGTCCGCCGATTTGACCAGCAGGCCAAAGAGCGTCAGGAGCAGACCGCCGGGCCCACCTTACCCTGGGGCGCCATGGAAGCTTCCCTCGGCAAGCGCTCCGAAATCGAGCCTAACTCCGGCGCCCTCATGCCCCTCCGCCTCCATCGGCTTCAGAAGCCATCCATCGCCGCCGTCAACGGCCACGCCATCGGCGTCGGCATGGGCCTCGCCCTCGCCTGCGACATCCGTGTGGCCTCCGAGAAAGCCTCCTTCTCCGAAGCCTTTGTCCGCATGGGCCTCGTCCCCGGCGACGGCTCCTGCTGGCAGCTCCCCCGACTCATCGGCCTCAGCCACACCTTCCTCCTCCAGTACACCGGCGACCGCATCGACGGCGCCGAGGCCTACCGCATCGGCCTCGTCAGCAAGCTCTACCCCCACGACCAGATGATGCGTGAAGCCGAAGCCCTGGCGCTGCGCATAGCCCAGGGGCCTACCTTCGCCATCTCTCTGATAAAATATCTAGTGCACAAGTCCTTGGACACCAACCTTGAGCAAAGCCTGGAACTCGCCAACGCCGTCCAGGAGAAAGTCCGCGACACCGAAGACCACCGAGAGGCCGTCCGCGCCTTCCTGGAAAAGCGCCCCCCAAACTTCAAAGGAAAATAACTACCATCACCTCAAAATGCCCGCAAATCCCCTAAACTCATACCTGACCGCCGTGTTCGCGCCCCGTCTTGGATATGTCCAAGGTTGGTTGCAGGCTAACATGCCCCTCCTTCTCCCCTTGTGGGAGAAGGTGCAGGATGAGGGGTGAAACCCTATGGATACGATGCTTTATCAATGCCGCCTATCGCGCTGCGCTTATTCTTTCTCTCCTTTCGGGCGCCAGGATAGAAGATGGTCCATCCCTTTCATGCCCATTCACCACTCTAGAAAGACTACTTTTTATGGACTTTGAACTCAAATTCACCCCGGAATTAGAAGGCTTCCGTAAAAAAGTCCAGGACTGGCTCAAAGCCAACATCCCCGACGGCATGGAGAACCCTGCCGACCCCGTTGACCTCACCCTGGAAGGCTACAACAAACAGCGCGCCCTTGGCCGCAAAATGGCCGAGCTAGGCTGGCTCTACCCCACCTACCCCAAAGAGTACGGCGGCGGCGGCCTCTCCGATGACGAGGCCATCATCATCGAGACCGAGCTTGACCGCTACGACCAGCTTCTGCCCCCCTACTACGACTCCGGCGGCAAGCTGGCCGCCGCCACCATCATGGTCTGGGGCACCGATGAGCAGAAGCGCGCCTTCCTACCTCCTATCCTTACCGGCAAAGTCCGAAGCTGGCAGCTCCTCACCGAGCCCGACGCCGGCTCCGACCTCGCCAACGTCAAGACCACCGCCATCCGTGACGGCGACCACTATGTCGTCAACGGCCAGAAAATCTTCGTCGGCAGCGCCCACGGCGCCGAATGGTCCTGGATGATCGCCAACACCAGCCCCAACGGCAAGCGCCACGAGAATCTTAGCTGGTTCGTCCTCCCCATGGACCTCCCCGGCGTCACCTGGACCCACATGGACCTCATCTTCGCCGGCAACGAGTCCGGCGCCCTCAGCGGCTACAAGAATACCGTCTATCTGGAGAACGTCCGCATCCCTGCCTTCAACCTCGTCGGCGGCGAGAACAACGGCTGGAAAGTCGCCGGCACCCACCTTGAGTTGGAGCACGGCCTTATGCAAGGCTCTCTTAACGGCGACCGCACCCTTCAGAAGGTCTTCAAGGTCTGCCGCGACTTGAAGCGCGAAGGCAGACATCTCCTTGAGCACGACGACGTCCGCGAAGAACTCGCTGACCTCTATATCGACTCCGAGCTTACCCGCCTTCTCCACCTCCGCAACTACTGGATGCGCTCCGCCAAAAAGCCGATGACCTACGAAGGCCCCCAGGCCTACCTCCACATGAAGCGCGCCGCCCTCCGCACCTCCAAGTCCCTCCACAAAATCCTCGGCCCCTACGCCCTCACCCTTGATAAAGAGCGCGGCCTGGAGGACGGCCACATCGAAGTCCAGCAGCGCGGCGGCATCGTCGCGCAGCACCCGGGCGGCACCGTGGAGATACAGAAGGTCATTATCGCCCGCCGTCTCGGTATTGGACGCGCCGTCAAAGAACAGGCGGGGGTGCTTCGCTAGCCATGGACCTCTCTCTTACCGAAAGCCAGGAGATGCTCAAAGCCTCCGCCCGCGAGCTGGTGGAGCGCGAGTTCTCCAAAGACAACCTCGTTAAGAAGGACACCAACGGCGGCTTCCAGCCCTCCGACTGGAAGAAGATCGCCGACCTTGGCTGGGCCGGCCTCCTCATCCCCGACGAGTTTGGCGGCGAAGGCGGCTCCCTCACCGACGCCGCTGTCATATTCCATGAGCTGGGCCGAGGTCCCGTCCCCGGTCCCCACTTCTCCTCCGCTGTCCTCGGCACCCTCACTGTCCTGGAAGGCGCTACCCCCGAGCAGAAGATGAGCCTCCTCCCCCGTCTCGCCGTCGGCGCAACGGTTGTCTTGGCTCCCGCCATTACCGAGTCCGACTACGGTTGGTCGGCCAGCCAGATCCAGATGAAAGCCGCCAAGCGAAACGGCAGCTACACCCTCAACGGCGCTAAGCTCTTCGTCCAGGACGCCATCGGCGCTACCCACATCCTCTGCGCCGCCCGCCTCGGCAGCGGCAAAATCGGCCTCTTCATTGTCGACGCCAAGACCCCCGGCGTGTCCCTACGGCCCCTCCCGGGCTTCACCACCGGCGTCGGCGAAGTCCGTTTCGACCGCGTCATCATCCACGAGTCCAACCTCCTCGGCGAAGGCCGCGAGGACGGCTGGACTATCCTGGAACGAACGCTCCAAAAAGCCATCCCCATTCTATGTGCCTACCAGGTCGGCGGCAGCGAGAAGGTCTTCGAAATGTCCCTGGAATACGCCAACACCCGCGTCCAGTTCGGCATGGTCATCGGACGGTTCCAGCGCGTCCAGGACCATGTCATCGAGCAGGTCAACCAGCTGGACGCCGCTCGATGGGCCACCTACGAGGCCCTTTGGAAGCTCGATACCGGCCAGCCCGCCGCCGCCAGCGTCCACATGGCCAAAGCCCTCGCCAGCGAGGCCTACTACCAGGTGTGCAACGCCGCCCACGAAGTCCACGCCGGCCTCGGCATCATGCGCGAGTACGGCCTCTACCTCCACACCAAAATGTCCCGCACCCTCTACCACTACCTCGGCGACCCCAAATTCCACAAGCGCCGCCTCACCAACGCCCTGGAAGCCCAAGGCGTCATCTAGACTTTGGCCTTAAACACACTCATGCCACGAGCCCTCAATTCCTCCGAATTTGTTCACTCCACTTTTGCCTGTAGGGACGAGTGGGAAGGTGAAGTCACATCAGGTTCTCCCTCTTTTCCTCGTGAGGAAAAGGGGGAGTTAGAGGGGGAATTGGTGCAATCTTTTTTCTTCCCCTTCCTAAAAGGAAGGGGCCAGGGGATGGTGGCCCCGCTTGAAGACACGTTGGCTCTTCATAACCCACTGTCCGGAATCTCAAGAGGCCGGCCCCACTAACATGCTCTCCCCCTACCGCGTCCTAGACCTCTCCGATAGCCGCGGCATCATGTGCGGCAAAATCCTCGCCGACCTCGGCGCCAACGTCATCGCCGTCGAGCCTCCCTGGGGCAACCCTTCCCGGCGCGCCGGCCCTTTCTACCAGGACGACCCCGACCCCGAAAAAAGCCTCTTCTGGGCATTGAACGCCAGCAACAAGCGCAGCGTTACCCTCGACATCGAAAAGCCCGAAGGCCAGGCCGTCCTCAAGCGCCTCGTCAAAGACAGCCACTTCCTCATCGAGTCCTTTAACCCGGGCTATCTACATGAGCTAGGCTTGGGTTATAAGCAGATCAAGAAGATAAATCCCGCCCTCATATTTGTATCCATCACCGCCTTCGGTCAGGACGGCCCCTACAAAGACTACCGCGCCCTGGACCTCACCGGCATGGCCCTCAGCGGCATGATGTACCTCACCGGTGATACCGACCGGCCTCCCGTCCGCGTCACCTCCCCCCAGTTCTGGGTCGCTGGCGGCGCTTCCGGCGCGGCGGGCGCCATGATCGCCAACTACCACCGACTCCTAACCGGCCAGGGCCAGCACGTCGATGTCTCCTGCCAGCAGGCCGTGGCCCGCGCCCTCTCCCACGCCCCCATGATCTGGGACATGGAGCGCTACAACATGAAGCGCCAGGGCCCCTTCCGCCCCGTCGGCCAGGTCAATCTGCGCATCAACTGGGAATGTAAGGATGGCTATGTCAATTTCATACAGCCCGGCGGCCATACTGGCGGACGCAGCATGATGAATCTATCTAACTGGATGGACGAGGAGGAGATGGGCCATCGCGTCCTCCGCGAGACCAACTGGGGTGAAATCGGCTTTGGTCGCCTCGGCAAGGAGCTTCTAGACGAAATGACGCCGCCCCTGGAACGCTTCTTCAAGACCAAGACCAAACGTGAACTGGCCGACGGCGCCCTCAAACGCCGCATCCTCCTCTTCCCCGTCAACGACCCCAAGGACGTCTTCGAGTACCCCCAGCTTATCGCCCGCGACTTCTTTCAGAAGGTCGAGCCTCCCCTGGGCCCCGACGGCCAGAAGACCATGCCCATCCTCGGCCCCTTCATCAAAACTGGCCTCAGCCCCAACGAGGCCATCCGCCGTGCCCCCCGCATCGGCCAGCATAACGACGAGGTCTACCAAAAAGAGTTCGGTCTGACCTCGCGGGAACTGAAGAAACTGAAAGAGGCCAAGGCGATATGACCCACCCATTTGAAGGCGTAAAAGTCCTCGACTTCTGCTGGGTCGCCATCGGCCCTATGACTACCCGCTACTTCGCCGACTTCGGCGCCACGGTCGTGCGCATTGAGTCCATCCACCGCATCGATACCATCCGTACCGCCACGCCCCTCAAAAACAACACCCCCGGCACCAACCACAGCGCCTATTTCGCCAACTACAACAGCGGCAAGCATAGCATGGCCCTCAACATGGGCGACCCCCGTGCCAAAGATGTCGCCCTGGAACTCGCCAAATGGGCTGACATCGTCACCGAGAACTTTACGCCCGGCGTTATGGAGAAGTGGGGCCTGGGTTATGAAGACCTCAAGAAGGTCAACCCCAACCTCATTATGTTTAGCGCCTCCATGCAGGGACGAGGCGGCCCCTTCTCTAATCACCCGGGCTTTGGCCCCGTCCTCACCGCCCTCTCCGGCCACACCCACCTTACCGGCTGGCCCGACCGTACCCCCACCAGTCCCTACGGCGCCTACACCGACTTCCTCCTCCCCCGCCTCGCCGTCGCCGCCCTCGGCGCCGCCCTCGACCACCGGCGACGCACCGGCCAGGGCGTCTATATCGATATGTCGCAGCTAGAAGGCTCCCTCTACTTCGTCGCCGACGCCCTCATGGACTACGCCGGCAACCATCGAGTCCCCGTGCGCCAGGGGAATCGGCACGTGTCCCACGCCCCCCACAATGCCTACCCCTGCCAGGGCGAGGACCGGTGGTGCGCCATCGGCTGCCAGAACGACCAGGACTGGATAGCCCTCTGCAAAGTCATCGGCAGGCCAGAGCTAGCTAAGGACAAACGCTACGCCACCCAGGAGTCCCGTAAGAAGCACGAGGATGAAATCGACAAGCTCATCAGCGCCTGGACCCACGACAAAGACGCCTTCGACGTCATGCATCGATGCCAGGCCGCAGGTGTGCCCGCCGGTGTGGTCCAGACCTGCGAAGACCTCTTCAACGACCCCCAGTTTAAGCACCGCAATCATTACGTCTTCCTCGACCACAAGGAGATAGGCCGCCACGCCTATGACGGCGTCGAGTTCAAGCTCTCCGAAGGCCACCCTACCTACCAGCCCTCCCCCCTCCTCGGCGAGCACACCGAGTGGGTCTGCAAAGAAATCCTGGGCTGGGGCGACGCCCGCATCAAGCGAGAGACTGAGTCCGGACTCCTGAGCTAAACTAACAATCTAAGTATTGCAGTAAATACTGCAATACTGCTATGCTGTTTGTACCCCCGGAGGTGTTGTTATGGCCCAAGAAACCAAGACCCGTTTTACCTTAGACATGGACACCAGCTTTCAACGTCGACTGAAAGTTATGGCCGCCCTCAAAGGCGTCTCCATGCGTGAATACTGCCTCGCCGCCATCTCTAACGAGTTGGAGAAGGACGAGGAGTTTCGAACAAAACCTAGAGGCTTAACCCTGGAGGCCATCGAACGAATGCGCAAGGTCAGAGACGAAGTTTTTAAGGGGAAAGCTTTGAAAAATGATTCAACAGAAATTATCCGTCAGGCTCGCGAAGAACGATCCAAATACCTAGAAGAACGATCTCAGTAGCAATGAATGGTTGGATCGTTCTGGATGCTAGTTTTGCAGTTAAGCTCCTAGTGGTCGAGCCGTTCTCAGATCTAGCATACGCATTAACTGCTCAATGGGCAGTTGAGGGTAAGGACACTGTTGCGCCCCACTTCATGTTCGCTGAGGTAGCTAATGCCCTATATAGAAAACATCTCGGGGGTGAGTTGTCGCAACTTGAGATTCTAACCCTGATTGATAACCTACATGCCGCAAAGATCCAACTAATGACGCCTCCCAGTCTTTATACCCATGCAGTTCAACTGTCCAGTCAACTTAAGCAAAGCACTATTTATGATTCTCTGTACCTGGCCTTAGCCCAACACCTGAATAGCGAACTCTGGACCGCAGACCAGCGTTTTTACAAAGCAGCGGTCTCAGTATTCCCTAACGTCAAATGGATAGGAGACCCAAACCTTAACTCCTAAGCGCACTCGTTCTCTCACCCTGCCATCTCCTCATTGACATCAAGTCCCCCCTTTCGCTAACTTATCTCTAGTTAGCTCGTGGAGGATAAATAATGTCCACCTTCAAGCTGGTCTCCTCGGACTCCCACATCATGGAGCCCCCTGACCTCTGGCTGGAGCGAATAGACCCCGCCTTCAAAGACCGCGCCCCTCGAGTACGCCGCGAAGGCGAGTTCGACCAGTGGTATGCCGACGGTGATGTAAAATTTGGCGTCGTCGGCTCCAACACCCAGGCCGGCCGCCGATTTACCGCCCCCGAGACCATCCGCACCGAGGGCCGCTACGAGGACGTCCTCCCCGGCGGCTACGACCCCCACGCCCACGTCAAAGACCTGGACGTCGACACTGTTTATGCCGGCGTCGTCTACCCCTCCATGGGCCTCACCACCTGGGTCATCCCTTCCAGCGACCTCCTCTCCGCCGTCTTCCGAGCCTATAACGACTGGCTCGCCGACTTCTGCCGCCCCTACCCCAACCGCCTACGCGGCCTCGCTATGCTCAATATCGATAGCGTCGATGAAGGCGTCAAAGAACTAAAACGCGCCCGCAAAATCGGCCTGGCCGGCGCCATGATACCCCAGCGCCCCGTCTTCGGCCGCTATGACGCCCTCATGTACGAGCCCCTCTGGAACGCCGCCGAACACCTGGACATGCCCCTCGCCATCCACATCGGCACCTCCCGATGGGTCCCCGGCGGTGTCCCCACCTTCGGCGCCGACAAGGGCCTGGTGGAGTTCACCAACCAGGAATACCACATGAAGGACAACATCTGCGCCCTCCTCTACTCCAGCGTCTTCGACCGCCACCCCAAACTCAAAATCGGCGTGGTCGAGTACGAAATCTCCTGGGCGCCCTACCTCCTCAACCGCGCCGACCACATCTACCAGGAGCGCCCCGCCAAGTTTCCCTACCGGCACCCCAACGGCGCCCTCCCCAGCGACATCTTTAAGGAACACATGTACATTAGCTTCCAGGAGGACGACCTGGGCATCCAGCTCCGCGATTACGTCGGCGTCAACACCCTCATGTGGGGCAGCGATTACCCCCACGCCGAGTCCACCTTCCCCAAGTCCCGCGAAATCGTAGACCGAATCCTTGAAGGCGTCCCCGAAGACGAAAAAGTCCTCATCGCCGGTGAAAACTGCGCCCGCGTCTTCGGCGTCAAGTAAGCTATAAACAAAAAGGCGGGCCGGTTATCGGCCCGCCTTTTCTATTCTTAAGTTGGTGCGTCACCCGCCGCCAATGGCCGGTATGAAATGCACCTCGGACTCCGTCGCAACCTTCTCCATCAACCCCATCCGGCCAATCTCCCCATCCACCGACACCGCCAGGTTTGGCCGCAGTTGCCCGTCCTCCACCAGCCTCTCCTTGATGCCTGGGAACCTGGCCTCCAGGGCCTCCACAACCTGCCTCACGTTCCTGGCCTCCACCTCCACCTCTTTGACCCCTTTAGTCAGGGGCAGCAGCAAGGTGGGTATGAAGACCCTGGGCACGGCTAGCCCTTCTTGCCGTTCCTCTTCCCCGGACCGTTCTTGGCGCCCGAATTAGCGGCTAGGGCCTCCTGAATTACCCCGGGCGTCATCGGCAGCCTATACAACCTCACGCCGGTGGCATGGTATATAGCGTTGGCGACAGCGGCCATGGGCGGCACTATCGACACCTCTCCGACTCCCCGCACCCCGTAGGGATGCCCAGGGTTCGCCACCTCGACGATCTCCGTGTCGATCATCGGCAGGTCCAGGCTCGTCGGCATGCGATAGTCCAGGAAGCTGGAGTTAATCATCGCACCGTCTTTGTTGAAGAAGTACTCCTCATTCAGCGCCCAGCCGATGCCCTGCACCGCGCCGCCCTGCATCTGGCCTTCCACATAGCTCGGATGTATAGCTTTCCCCGCGTCCTGTATGGTGGTGTACCGAAGCACCTGCACCTTCCCCGTCTCCGGGTCCACCTCCACGTCCGCGATGTGCATCGCGAAAGCCCCGCCGGCGCCCTTGGGGTCTATCGCCGCCCGGCCCACCACTGGCCCGCCCGTGTTCAGCAGCCTCGACGCCAATTGTTTGAATGTAAACTTTAGCTCCGGGTCCGACTTGTGCGCAAACTTCCCGTCCTTCATCTCCACGTCCTCAGGCTTCACGTCCCATATCTTCGCCGCCCGCGCGATCATCTGACGCTTGATATCCTGGGCCGCCTCGTAGCACGCCCAGCCGGTCTTGAACGCCACGCTGCTGCCGCCCGTGTTCGATGTAAAGCCTATCGTATCCGTATCCCCCACCGATGGATGTACATCCTCAGCCTTGAGGCCCAGGACTTCGGCCACGTGCATCGCTGCCACTGCCCTGGTGCCTCCAATGTCCGGTGACCCCTCCACCAGCTTAATGGTGCCGTCCGAGTTGACCGACGCGATGGCGCAGGCCGGTCCCGTCCCATTGAACCAGAACCCCGTCGCCACACCGCGGCCCCGCCACGGCCCCTTTATCGGCGCCTTCCAGTGGGCGTGCGCCTTGCCTGCTTTGACCATCTCGATATAGCCAATCTTGGGGAAAATAGGACCGGTCACTCGACGCGTCCCTTCCTTTGCCCCGTTCAGCAGCCGGAACTCCAGCGGGTCCATCCCCACCTTCTCCGCCAGCTCGTCGACGACACACTCGCAGGCGTACGCCGCCGCCGGCGAGCCGGGCGCGCGGTACGCCGCCGTCTTCTGCGTGTTCACCACCACGTCATATCCCTCGACACGCGCGTTGGGAATATCGTAGGGCGATAGCATGCACTGGACGCCCGGGTTCACCGGCGAGCCGGGGAACGCCCCCGCCGCGTAAATCAGTGTAGCGTCCGCCGCCGTTATCTTGCCGTTCTTCTTCACACCCATCTTCACCCGTATGTGCGAAGCCGACGTCGGCCCTGTTCCCTCAAACACCTCTTTCCGGCTCATCGATGCCTTCACTGGCAGGCCGGTCTTCTTAGAAAGCGCTGTGGCGATAGGCTCCAGGTACACCAGCGTCTTCCCGCCAAAGCCACCGCCAATCTCCATCTGTATAACTTTAATCTGCGAGTTGGGGATCCCCAGGAGCTGCGCCGTCTGGTCCCGCATAGTGAACTGGCCCTGAGAACTGCACCATATCGTTACACGCCCGTCCTTGTTCCACGACGCAGTGGCCGAGTGCGGTTCGATGTACCCCTGATGTACCGCCTTGGTCTCAAAGTCCCGCTCGATGATTATGTCCGCCTCAGCAAACCCCTTCTTCAGGTCGCCGATTTCAAAGACAAAATGGCTAGCGACGTTGCTTGACGCCGACTTGTCGTTATCATCCTTCAGCCCGCCCGGGCGGACAAACGGATTGTTGGCAGTAAATAGGCGCTCGTGGAGAATGGGCGCGCCGGGCTTCATCGCCTCCTTGCCGTCCAGCACCGGCGGCAAGACCTCATACTTTACGTCAATAAGCCCCAGGGCCTCCTCCGCGATGTGCGGGTTGATGGCCGCCACCGCCGCCACCGCATGCCCCTTATAAAGCACCTTGTCTTTGGCCAGGATATTGTTGCTTAAAAAGCGAGGGTTGGTCATAGCCCCTTCGCCCAAATCGATAGCCTTCCCCGAAAGCGCCGCGAAATCGTCCGCTGTGATAACCGCCTTCACTCCTGGCAGCGCCAGGGCCTTGCTATAGTCGATGCTCTTTATCCAGGCGTGGGCATGGGGACTGCGAAGCACCCTTCCGTGCAGCATTCCGGGGAGATGTATGTCCGCGCCATACCGCGCCTGGCCCGTGACCTTCTCCAGGCCGTCGTGCCTGATAGGCCTCGTCCCCACCACCTTAAACTCAGTCGCGCCGTTCGACTTCCCGTTGGTCTTCGTCTTGGGCTTAGATGTTGTTGTCATGTCTACCTCTTGGCTTTCATCCTTTGGCCTGCGTCCATCACCGCGCGAACAATCTTGTCATAACCCGTGCATCTGCACAGGTTCCCCGCCAGCCAGTGACGTATTCTTCCCTCGTCCGCGTTTGGCTCCTTCTCCAGCAAGGCCTTGGACGCGACGATAAATCCCGGCGTGCAAATGCCGCACTGCAGCGCCGCGTTCTCTAGGAACGCCTGCTGCACCGGGTGCAGCTTGTCCGGCGACGCCACGCCCTCAATTGTCGTTATCTTCTTCCCCTGCGCCTCCACACCCAGCACCAGGCAGGAGTCTACCACCCTCCCATCGACGATCACGCTGCACGCGCCGCAGTTGCCGTCGTTGCAGCCCTCTTTAGTGCCCGTCATCTCTAAGACATCTCGCAGCACTTCCAGCAGGCTCTGTCGGGCTTCGCACAGGAACTCGGTGGACGCCCCGTTGATAGTTGTCTGTACGTGAATTTTGCCAGGCATTATTTATCTAACCTTCCTTCGCTCGTTCTATTGCTTTGGTCAGGGCTCGCTTAGTAAGCACACCCACCAGATGCACCCGCTGCTTTGTCGTCCCGCGCATGTCGTCGATGGGCTTGGCCGCCTTCTTGGCCATCTCCGCCACCTCTTCCACGTTGGACTGGCTGGCCTCTTTCCCCTCCAGGAACTTACCGGCCTCCCTCGCGAATATCGGCGTCGGTCCCACCGCCGCCAAACCTATCCGCGCCGACGCCACCTTCCGCTTGGAAGCATCCAACTGCACCCAGGCCCCAACGCCTGCCACTGCGATGTCCATCTCATTCCTCGGTATGAACCGCAGGTAATTGGCCCCCGAGTTCCTGGCCGGCGATGGGAATTTCATAGACACTAGCAATTCCCCGGGCTGTAAGACATTCCGTCCCGGTCCCGTGCAGAACTCCTCTACCGGCACCGTCCTCTGCCCCTTGGGCCCGGCAATGACGCACGTCACTCCGTGGGCGATAAGCGTAGGTATGGCGTCGCCACTGGGCGACGAGTTACAAAGGTTGCCGCCCACGCTGGCCCGCCCCTGTATCTGTGTCCCCCCTATTAGCGACGCCGAGTCCGCCAGCCCCGGGTACATCTTCTGGACCGTCTTGTCCTCGTAGATGCGATAGCAAGGTACGGCGGCGCCTAGAGTGAGGCCATCTTTGGGCGAATAAGAAAGCTCATTAAGCTCTGCGACGTTCTTTACGTCCAGCAGCCGGTCTATCTGAAAACGTCCGCCTCGAAGCTGCACCAAAATGTCGGTGCCGCCGGCTAGGCACCTTGCCTTGGGGCCTTTTTCAGCCATCAAGGCCACCGCCTCTTTTAACGACTTTGGGGATACGTACTCAAAATCTTTCAGGGGAGGCCTCCTTCAGCGTTCTTACGCACGAGCAAAGGCATTTTATAGTAACGCTAGTGAGTCTAGCAATGGTGGTTTAGTGAAGCCGCGCTCCACCAAAAGGGTTAACCTGAGCCCTGTCTACTTCTTCTGAAAGAACCAGTCCCAGGTCTTGCGCGAGTTATCCCTCGATAGGGACTCATGGTAATGGATAAACTTCCACTGCCCCTTCGCTTTTCGCAATACAAACGTGTTCCGCCCTGGAAACACCATAGTGCGCTTGAACGGAATGATGTGCGCCTCCACCACAAAGGTCAAGTACACCCATGCCACGTCTCCCAGCACATCAATCTTAAGGTTGTCCATCTTCCAGTCTGCCTTCGACACGTCCCTCTCCAGCCCACCGTAATAACCCTCCACCCCAGCCCAGCCGTGTATCGCGTCGTTGCTCTCTTCGGCGATGTATGTCAAATGCGGATACGTGGAATCCCATGTCGCCCTGACGCGCTTGGCGTCGTTCTTGTTTAGCGCGGCCAGCCACTCCTTGATCACAGCCTCGACTGCCTTCTTCTCGTTGGTTGTTGTGGTCATTACTAGGCTCCTCTCCCCTTAGTGTCCAAATACTCACACACTCAACCCTTCCATGCAAGACTCGCCTTCGACTGTAACCCATGTTACTTGGCGCAGCGTCCGCCTTTCGTTACACTGCTCCAACCATGACCCTCCTTAGCCCCCAGACCATCACCCAACCCCGCCAACGATGGCGCGTCCTAGCCCTCATCTCCCTCGCCACCCTCTTCAGCCTCAGCGTCTGGTACAGCACCAACGCCATCGCCTCCGCCCTGGAGACCGACAAAGGCTTCACCGACGCCGACATCGCCTGGCTCACCGTCGCCGTGCAGTTGGGCTTCGTCGTTGGCACTCTAACCATCGCCTTCACCAACCTCGCCGACCTCGTCAACACGCGTACCGTCTTCGCGATAAGCGCTGTCCTAGCCGCCGCCGCCAACCTCACCCTCATCGCCATCCCCGACAACCTCGCCTCGGCCTTCGCCGTGCGATTTCTCACTGGTGTTTTTCTTGGCGGCGTCTATCCGCCCGGCATGAAAATCGTCAGCGGCTGGTTCCGCGCCAGCCGCGGCATCGCCATCGGCACCATGATCGGAGCCCTGACCCTTGGCACCGGCTCGCCCCACCTTCTCCGCTCCATCTTTGTCTCCGACTGGCAGGCGACTATTTATGTAAGCTCCGCCCTGGCGGCCATCGGCGGCGCCATCGTCTACTTCCTGGTCAAGGACGGCCCCTTCGACGTTCCCGCCGTCCGATTTAACCCCCGCTACGTCATCGAAACTCTCAAAAGCCGCGCCTCTCGACTTGTCCTCTTCGGATACCTCGGTCACATGTGGGAGCTCTACGCCATGTGGGCCTGGCTTCCCGTTTTCCTTGGTACTGTTTACAGCGACAGGCCCCTCGTCGGCGACTCCCTCAGCCTCGCCAGCCTTATGGCCTTCCTGGTCTTTATCGCCGGCGCTGTCGGATGCGTCACCGCCGGCCTTTTCGCTCAACGATGGGGCCGGTGCCTTGTCACCGGCGTCGCCATGATCATGAGCGGCGGCACCGCCCTCTTTATCGGCTTCATCTCCTCCGACTGGCAGTTGGCCGTCGCCGTCGCAGCGCTAGTCTGGGGCGTCAGCGTCATCGCCGACTCCGGCCAGTTCTCCACCGCCATGACCGAGGTCACCGACAGCGCCTACCGCGGCACAGCCCTCACCTTCCAGACCGGCGTCGGCTTCTTGCTCACCATCCTCACCATCCGCCTCGTCCCCATCATCGAAGACACCGCAGGCTGGGGAGTCGCCTTCGCCTTCCTCGCCATCGGCCCTGCCCTCGGCACAGCCTCCATGCTCTGGCTGCGCACCCTTCCCGAGTCCAGCGCTATTGCAGGTGGTAAACGCTAGGCTGATACTTTATAAGAAGTGAACCTGTCATTCTGAACGAAGGGCTGTACTCAGCCCAAAGTCCAAGCCTGTCCTGAGCCTGGTCGAAGGGAATCTGTTATGATTGCGTCCCGCCTAGCCTTTTGTTTGACACGCCTGGCCTATTCCAAACAAAACAATTCAATGTTTAAATCTGATTTGCACCTATTGAAAACATAAGTTCTTACTATTACACTACGCCTATGCCATGAACGCCCTCGCCATACAAGACTCCCTCTCCCTCTTCCACCCTGTCATCCAGCGTTGGTTCCAGGGCCGCTTCTCGTCCCCTACTCCACCCCAGTCCCAGGGTTGGCCTGCCATCGCCTCCGGCCGCGACACCCTCATCGCCGCCCCCACTGGTTCCGGCAAGACCCTCGCCACCTTCCTCTGGGCCATCGACTCCCTCCTCCGCCAGGGCCTCGACGGCTCGCTGGCCGACGAGTGCCAGGTGCTCTACGTCTCTCCCCTCAAAGCCCTCAGCAACGACGTCCAGAAAAACCTCGCCCAGCCCCTCGATGAAATACGCCAGGGCGCCGCTGAAATGGGCATCGAAGTCCCCGAAATCCGCGTCCTCGTTCGCACCGGCGACACCCCAGCGAGCCAGCGGCAGGCCATGACCCGGAAGCCGCCCCATATCCTCGTCAGCACTCCCGAGTCCCTTTATATCCTCCTCACTTCCAAAAAGGGCCGCGAGATGCTCAAGACCGTCCGCACCGTCATCGTCGACGAAATCCACGCCGTCGCCCGCGACAAGCGCGGCTCTCACCTCGCCCTCACCCTGGAGCGCCTCGACGCCCTCACAGGCCATAGACCTGCCCGCATCGGCCTGTCCGCCACCCAGAAGCCTATCGACGAGGTCGCTCGATTCCTCGTCGGCGCTCAGCACATCGATGCCTCCGGCCAGCCCGACTGCTTTATCGTCAACCAGGGCCATGGCCGCGTTATGAACCTGCGACTGGAACTCCCCGGCTCGCCTCTGGAAGCTGTCCTCTCCAACAAGACCTGGGAGGAGATTTACGACCGTCTCGCCCAGCTTATACAGCAGCAGCGTACCACCCTCGTTTTCGTCAACACCCGCCGCCTGGCCGAACGAGTCGCCTTCAACCTCACCAAGCGCCTCGGCGAGGGCAATATCACCTCTCACCACGGCAGCCTCTCCCGCGAGCAGCGCCTCATGGCCGAGGAGCGCCTGAAATCCGGCCAGCTAAAGGCCCTGGTCGCCACCGCATCCCTGGAGCTCGGCATAGACATCAGCGCCGTCGACCTCGTCTGCCAGCTAAGCTCCCCCCGTTCCATCGCAACCCTCCTCCAGCGCGTGGGCCGCTCTAACCACCACACCACCGGCGTCCCCGTGGGCCGCATCTTCCCTCTCACCCGCGACGACCTTCTCGAGTGCGTCGCCATTCTTCTAGCTGTTAAGTCCGGTAATCTCGACAGGCTCAATATTCCTCAAAAGCCTCTGGACATCCTCGCCCAGCAGATCGTCGCCGCCGTGGCCACCAACGAATGGGACGAGGACGAGCTATTCGACCTGTGCCGGCGCGCCTACCCCTATCGCAGCCTCCAGCGCTCCGACTTCGACCAGGTCCTCCAGATGCTCTCCCAGGGCTTCGCCACCAAGAACGGGCGGCGCTCCGCCTACATCCACTACGACGGCGTTGGCCGCCGACTCCGCGCTCGCCGCAACGCGTCCCTTGCCGCCGTCACCTCGGGCGGCGCCATCCCAGACACCGCCGACTATCAGGTCATCCTCGAGCCTCAGAACATCCCCGTCGGCACCGTCAACGAGGACTTCGCCGTCGAAAGTATGGCCGGCGATATCTTCCAACTCGGCATCTCCTCATGGCGCGTCCTCAAGGTCGAGCAGGGCAAAGTCCGTGTCGAGGATGCCCACGGCATGCCGCCCACTATGCCCTTCTGGCTTGGAGAAGCCCCCTCCCGCACCGACGAGCTTTCCAAAGCCGTCTCAGACCTCCGCCATCACATCGACGGCTTGCTCCCAGACCTCGAAGCCGCCCAATCCTGGCTGATAAAAGAGGTCGGCATCCAGGAACCCGCCGCTCGTCTTATCGTCGAATACATCGCCGCCAACAAAAGCTCCCTCGGCGTCGTCCCCACCCAGCAGTCCATCGTCCTCGAGCGTTTCTTTGACGAGTCCGGCGGCATGCAGCTTGTCGTCCACGCCCCCTTCGGAGGCCGCATCAACCGGGCCTGGGGCCTCGCCCTCCGCAAGCGCTTCTGCCGCACCTTCAACTTCGAGTTGCAGGCCGCGGCCAACGACAATTCCATCGTTCTCTCCCTCGGCCCCCAGCACAGCTTCCCCCTCCAGGACGTTTTCGACTATCTGAAGCCAGCCACCGCCCGCGATGTCCTGGTCCAGGCCCTCCTCGCCGCCCCCATGTTCGGCACCCGGTGGCGATGGGACGCCAGCCGCGCCCTCGCCATCCTGCGAATGGAGGGCGGCAAAAAAGTCCCCATGCCTATCCAGCGCATGCGCTCCGACGACCTCCTATCCGCCGTCTTCCCCGACCAGATGGCATGCCAGGAAAACCTCGCCGGCGGCGATATCCAGATCCCCGACCACCCCCTGATCAATGAGACCGTTAACGACTGCCTCACCGAAGCCATGGATGTGAACGGCTTCTTGTCCCTGATCCAGGCCATCCACGACCGCCGGCTTCAACTGTCCGCGGTAGACACCATCGAAGCCTCCCCCATGGCCCACGAAATCCTTACCGCCCGCCCCTACGCCTACCTGGACGACGCCCCCCTGGAGGAGCGCCGCACCCAGGCCGTCTATCTTCGCCGTACCCTTGACATCCAGTCCTCCGACGACGTGGGCCGCCTCGACCCCGAGGCCATCCAGCGCGTCCGCGAGCAGGCCTGGCCCGACGTAAACAACCCCGACGAACTTCACGATGCCTTGCTGCTCCTTGGCTTTATAACCTTATCTGAAATGCCACCCTGGCAAGAACATCTCGCTTCCCTCCTTGAGCAAAAGCGTGCAACTCGATTCTGGACCAATCCCGATCACAGCCTCTGGGTCGCCGCCGAGCGTCTACCCCAGTTCCAGGCTGTGTTCCCTGGGGCGCACATCCAGCCCCCTATCCAGGCGCCTTCCCGTGAGGCCGCCGTCGCCTGGACGCCCGAGGACGCCCTCCGCGAAATCGTCCGTGGCCGGCTGGAAGGCCTCGGCCCTCTAGCCACTCATCAAATCGCGGCTAGCCTTGGCGTGGAGGAAGGCTTCGTCATGCCTGCCCTTGTCGCCCTGGAAGCCCAGGGGTTTGCTCTCCGAGGCCGCTTCTCCCCGGGCGCCAACGGCAGCCAGGAGTGGTGCGACCGCCGCCTCCTCGCCCGCATCCACCGCTACACCCTCGACCGCCTCCGCCAGGAGATCGAGCCTGTCTCCGCCTCCGACTTCCTGCGATTCCTCTTCAACTGGCACCACATCCACCCCGACCACCGCCTGGACGGCCCCACCGGCCTCATCGGACTGTTGGAACTGCTGGAAGGCTACGAGGCCCCAGCCCTCACATGGGAGAGACACATCCTCCCCTCCCGAATGCGAAATTTCAATCAGTCCTGGCTGGATAACCTCTGCCTCTCCGGCGAGCTGGCCTGGGCGCGCCTCCATCCCGGCCCCGACACCGAGTCCCCCAAGTCCGGCGTCACCCGTTCCCTCCCCGTCTCCCTCCTCTTCCGCGACCACTTGGACTCCTACCTCGCCCTCTCTCCCCATATCGACCCCGCTGCGGTCCCCCTCAGCGGCATCGCCCGACAGATAATGGAGCTTCTCCAGACCCGCGGCGCATGCTTCTTCCAGGAGCTTGTCCAAAACACACGCCAGCTCCCAGGCACCGTCCAGGAAGCCCTTAGCGAGCTTGTGTCCTGGGGCCTTATCACCTGCGACGGCTTCGCCGGCCTCCGCGCCCTGGTATCCCCCGTCAAAAGCGCCGGCACCCACCGCCTGCGCCAGTCCCGAGTGTGGCGCATGGGCATCCGCCCTGCCGACCGTATGGCCTCAGGCCGCTGGTCTATCCTCAACCGCACTCTACCACCCTCGCCTCTGGTCATTCCGGCGGAGGCCGGAATCCAGGCCCCTCCTTCCTCAATCAGTAATTCCGAACTGGTCGAATTCTCCGCCCGGCAGCTTCTAAAGCGCTACGGCATCGTCTTCCACCGCCTCCTCCTCCGAGAGAACGGCGCGCCCCCCTGGCGTGACCTGGTCCGCGTCTATCGACGCCTTGAAGCTCGAGGCGAAATCCGTGGCGGACGATTTGTAGCTGGCTTCTCCGGTGAGCAGTACGCCCTCCCCCAGGCCGTCGACCAGCTTCGCGCCACCCGACGCGCCAAACCCGACGGCGGCCTCACCACCGTTACCGGCTCCGACCCTCTGAACCTCGTCGGCATCCTCACCCCCGGCCAGCGCGTCCCCTCCCTCTCCACCAATCGCATCCTCTACCGCGACGGCGTGCCCGTAGGCGTCAAAGTCGGCGGCAAAATCAGCTACCTGGAAGCCTTCGGAGCGCCCCTCACCCCAGACCTGGAAGCCGCCCTCAAACGCTAACTCCGCAACAAGCGCCGCCAGTCTTCCAACTCTCCTAAACGGCCCCAGCACATCCTGATCTGGTCGCTTGCTTGAACACCTTCTAGTATGTGGGGCGCTCCATCTTCTCCTTAGGTGGGGTGATGAAGTGTCTAAATTTCTCTTCCTCTCTCTGCAGGCACGCGATGCGCATTTAGGGCCTGGCTTATGAATTACGACCATCTCCTTTGAACAGGCGGGGTGGGAGGGTTTTCCGTCCGGTTCTCCCCCTTCGGCCTGAAAGGCGAAGGGGGAGTTAGAGGGGGTTGTGGTATTTCTTTTTACTTTCCCTCTTCTCCCGTAGTCGGGAGAAGAGGGATAAAGGGTGATGAGGGCCACCCGATTAAGACCAAGGCTGTCTTTTTCTAAACGACTTAGTCGCCCCTAATACTCAGCTAACTCCTCAAACCACTCCCTCCACTTACCCTCCGACTGCGTCCCATAGCCGCTCCGAAACGCAATCACCCCCTGGTGGTCCACCGCCACCTTGGACGACTGCACCGTAATGTTATAGTCCCGCACAACGTCCCTGTGCGTCGTCGCCATAGGCCATGAATAGCCATTGGCGTCCCTGAACTCCCTAATCTTCGATTCACTTTCGCTGGGGTCCGTGTCTATCGCCAGCACTGATACCTTATCCTGGTACTGCGAGTACATCTCCTTTATGTGCCGAAACTCGGCACGGCAGTGCGGTCACCAACTAGCGAAGAAATACAGTATCAGCGGCCTACCCTCAAAGCTCGCCAGCGTCAGCCTTTCTCCATCCACCGTAATAACCTCAAAATCCGGCGCCGAATTGCCAACTTTGCTCCCCGTCGGCGGCCGCTGTGTAGGCGAAGGCGCCGTAGTAGAAGTAGGCGACGGCGTAGGAATGGGAGTCGGGGTTGGAAGTGTAGCCCCCGTTGTCGGCGTTGGGGTTGATGTTGCCGCCGGTGTCTGTGTCACGCCCGGCGTGGCGCTGCCGACAATAACCGGGCTTGGTGTAGCCGTCGCCGCCGGAGGTGGGCTGCCCGTCGCAACCGTCGGCGACGCCGTTGATGTGGCCATCGACCCGGAGGATATGACAACGGTGCCGCTATTAGCTGAAGTCGGAGTAGAGCTTGGCGTCGGCTGAGCCGTCGGGGTTTCAGTAGCCGGCTGAGTCGCGGACAGCCCCTCCGCGGAACACGCCGCCAGAACAAGCACTAGCCCTCCGATAACAATGCCTAGCCCTATCCGCCTTCGCAGGTATCCTCTAATAGTCATACTCGCGCCGCTTAACAAGAATCTTCTGTATAAAACTATAGATGAACCTTAGCCGCATAACGATACTTACAGGCCAATTAGCAGCAACTGTAAGAAAAGCTTAATAAAAACGTTCCTAAAACAGCGGCCCCCGACGAATCGGGGGCCGCTTTATCCTCATCTGTGGGTCTATAGATACGCTTCTATTTCAGCACGCCCTCCTGTTCAAAGAACCGCGCAATCCGACGAATCCCCTCTCGTATGTCCTCGTTGTTCAGGTGCGCGAAGCACAAGCGCAGGTAGTTATAAGCATCCTGCTCCGCCGAGAAGTTGGTCCCGATGCTGTAGCTCAGTCCCTGCTCCCTCGCCTTGGCCAGCAGCTTGGCGGTGTTGGTGCCCTCCGGCATCTTTACCCACAGGTACAGGCCACCCTTAGTGTCGTCGCACTCTACCCTGTTCCCCATGTACTCGCGGACGGAAGCGTAGGCCACATCCTTCTTCTTGCGGAACACACCTCGACACAACTCTATGTGTTCTTTCCCATGCTCTTGCAGGAAGTTCAGCGTCGCCAGCACCGAGAACTGGCTGGGCGTGGCCCCCAGGTGGATGCCTTTTACGTACTCGATAACCTGCGGAGGCGCCACCATGTATCCCAGCCTCATCCCGGGCGCCACAATCTTCGAGAAAGACCCGCAGTACAGCACGTTCCCTTCCTGGTCCATCGACTGGATGGCCGGAGGCGGCGGCTCGTAAAACCAGTTGTCGGCATAGCAGTCGTCCTCAAAAAGCGGCGTGCTGTGCTTCTGCGAAACCGCCAGCACCTCCTTGCGCCGCTTCAGTCCCATAGTGCGCGCCGTGGGATTCTGAAAGGTAGGAATGGCATAGATCATCTTGGCCGGCGTCTTTTTAGACTCTAGGTCAGTCAGGGCCTCGTCCAGCGCCTCCGGGATAAGCCCCTCCTTGTCCATAGAGACTCCCTTAATCTTAGCCCCGTGGCGGCGCATGATTTGCATAGTGCCGTTATATGTGAACTGCTCCGCCAGCACCGTATCCCCGGGGTTGAGAAGCAGCTCCGCGAACCGCGCCACCGCCTGGCCCGACCCCGTGGTCAAAACTATCTGCTCCGGCGACACCTTCATCCCCCGCTCTTTTGCCAGCTTATCGGCAATGTACTGGCGCATCCCCGTATGGCCTAGGTTGCTCGGGTAAAAAACGAGTTCCTTACCTTCTTTAGACAGGCCCTTTTTCAGCCCTTCCACTAGACCCTCGGTCGGAAACGTCTCCGGGTCCATGAAAGCTGTGGTGAAGTCATACCGCACCCTGCCCTGCGCCGGGCGCCCGCCCGATGGTATGGGCGGCACGTTCTTTGCTACTTTTGTGGAAAAATCAAAGGAACCCTTCGCCATAACTCCTCCTGAATATTAGCTGAAGCGGTTGCAGTATAACACCGCAAAATAAGTGCCGCTACCTCTGCCTTGTTCGACGCTCGTTCCGCCGTTGCTCGTTATATTCGCCTATGTTATACTCCCACTTTGCGCAAAGCTGGCAATAATAAGTACAAAGGCAGGGATAAAAGGCAGGTCTTATGGTCCAAACAGTAGAGCAGCGGCCGGCGGGGCCGGAACCCATCACTATGAAGGCCCTCCTGGAGTCAGGAGTCCACTTCGGCCACCAAACGCGCCGCTGGAACCCCCGGATGAAACCCTTCATATTCACTCAGCGAAACGGCATCCATATCATAGACCTGGCCAAAAGCCTCTTTTATCTCGAGGAAGCCGTAAAGTCCGTCCGCGGCATCGTCGCCAACGAAGGCGACATGCTCTTTGTCGGCACCAAGAAGCAGGCCCAGGAAGCCGTCGCCTTCGAAGCAGCCCGCGCCGAGATGCCTTATGTCAATCAGCGATGGCTCGGCGGCACCCTCACCAACTTTCCCACCATCCGCAAGCGCGTCGACTACATGATCGAACTCGAGAAGCGCAAAGAGGCCGGTTACTTCAACGCCCTCTCCAAGCGGGACGCCCTCAAGGCTGAGGAGGAGCTTCGCAAGCTTCAGAAGTACTTCACCGGCATCAAGAACATGCGGAAGCTCCCCGCCGCCATCTTCGTCATCGACATCTGCAAAGAGTCCAACGCCGTCGCCGAAGCCCGAAAGCTCGGCATCAAGCTGGTCTCCATCGTCGACTCCGACTGCGACCCCGACCTCATCGACCACTACATCCCCGGCAATGACGACGCCATCCGCTCCATCAAGCTCATCACCTCGCGAATGGCGGACGGGGCCCTGGAAGGCCTCCAGGAGCGCCGCGCCAAGGCCCAGGAGCAGGCGGCCCAGGCCGCCCCTGAGTCCCCTGCCCCTCAGGCTGAAGAGCCTGGGGAAGAGACTCAGAAGCTCATGGAAGCCCTTCCCTCCTCTAACTAAAACAATCTAAGTATCTATCAGGAGAATACCCTTGGAGGTCAGTGTAGATTTAGTTAAGTCCCTCCGCGAACGTACCGGCGCCGGCATCATGGATTGTAAAAGGGCGTTGACTCAAGCGGGGGGAAATCTGGACAAAGCTGAGGAAATCCTTAAGAATGCCGGTCTGGCCTCCGCCGCAAAAAAGGCCAGCCGCGCTACCAAAGACGGTCTCATAGAATCCTATATCCACAGCGGCAACCGCATTGGCGCCCTGGTAGAAGTAGCCTGCGAGACAGATTTCGTAGCCCGCACCTCGGAGATGAAAGCCCTCTCCCACAACCTCGCCATGCAGATCGCCGCCATGTCTCCAAAGTACATCTCCCAGGAAGACATGGACCCCTCGGAAACCCGCCCCGCTGATGAGGTTTGTCTCCTCCGCCAGACCTTTATTAAAGACCCCAGCAAGCGCGTCCAGGAAATCATCCAGGAGACCATTGCCAAGACTGGGGAGAACATTCGGGTTACCCGCTTCACCAGATTTGCCCTGGGGGAGTAACTCCCCGTGACCAAGTCAATCTATCGCAGGGCGCTACTGAAGCTCAGCGGCGAATCCCTTAAGGGCAACGCCTCCTTCGGCATTGACCCCACCGCCTCCAAGTACCTGGCCGGTCAAATCAAAGAAGCCTCCCACATGGGACTGGAGTTGGCCGTGGTGGTAGGCGGCGGCAACATCTGGCGCGGCATGGACGCCGCCAAGCAAGGCATGGACCGCGCCACCGCCGACTACGCTGGTATGTTAGCCACCGTTATCAACGCCCTTGCTCTGCAGGACGCCCTGGAGCGGCAGGAGGTCATGACGCGCATCCAGTCCGCCCTCCAGATGCAAGCCGTCGCTGAACCCTACATACGCCGCCGCGCCATTCGGCACCTGGAAAAAGGCCGGGTGGTGGTCTTCGCCGCCGGCACCGGCAATCCCTACATGACCACCGACACCGCCGCCGCCCTCCGCGCCATCGAAATCGGCGCCGACGTCTTGCTCATGGCCAAGAACAACGTGGACGGCGTCTATGACTCCGACCCCCACAAAAACTCCCACGCCAAGCGCTTCGACAAGCTGGAGTACCTCGACGCCCTGAACCGCCGCCTGGAAGTGATGGACAGCACCGCCCTATCCTTGTGCATGGACAACCGCCTCCCTATAGTAGTATTTGACATCTTTCACGCCGGGACCCTGACTAGAATCCTCCAGGGGCAGGCGGTTGGGACCACTATAGCTGAGAGGGTATAAACTATGACTCCTAAAGGCTCTGAAGACGGCTTAACACTCGACCAGGTCCTTCAAGACGCCAACCGCCGCATGGCCCAGGCTGTGGAACACCTTAAACGAGAGCTTAACTCGGTCAGAACAGGCAGGGCCACTCCGTCCCTGGTGGAAAGCGTGCTGGTGGACTACTACGGCGCGCCCACGCCCATGAACCAGCTCTCTACCATCACCGCCCCTGAAGCCCAGCTTCTCGTAATTCAACCCTGGGACAGGCAGGCTATCAAGGACATCGAAAAAGCGATTCAGAAGTCCTCTTTAGGCCTCAACCCCTCCAACGACGGTGTCATAGTCCGCGTCCCCATTCCTCCCTTGAGCCAGGAACGGCGCCAGGACCTGGTGAAATCTTTGGGCCGCACCGTCGAAGAAAGCCGCGTCGCCGTCCGGAATGTCCGCCGCGACGCCGTCGATAAGGTCCGCGGCATGGAGCGCGGCAAGCAGGCTTCCCAGGACGAAAGCAAACGCTCCCAGGACCAACTCCAAAAAATGACGGATAATCACATCGCCTCCATAGAGCAAGTCTGGAACGCCAAGACCGCCGATCTTATGCGGGTTTAGGCCGCTGTACCTCATCGCCTTTCACAAGTCTGGCTGGCTAAAAGCATTTACTTGACCCCAAAGCGCCCATCGGAAGAACAATCCCTCAGCATCCCGCGCCACGTCGCCATCATCATGGATGGCAACGGGCGCTGGGCCACCCAGCGCGGCCTCCCCCGCCTCAGCGGCCACCGCGCCGGCGTCGAGCGCACCCGCACCATCCTCCAATGCCTTGGCGAGCACGGCGTCCAGTACGTCACCCTCTACGCCTTCTCCACAGAGAACTGGTCACGGCCAAGCGAAGAGGTCTCGGGCATACTGGAAATCCTCGGCGAAGTCATCGAAGTCGAGAGCCAGGCCCTGCACGAAAAAGGCGTGCGCATCGTCCATCTTGGCCGGACTGACCGTCTTCCCGGCCACCTCAAGAAGTCCGTCGAGCGCTCCCAGGAACTCACCAAAAACAACCATCGCATGACTCTATGCGTAGCCTTCGACTACGGTGGCCGCAGCGAAATCCTGGAGGCGGTCAAAGCCATCCTCAAAAATGGCATCTCTCTCAATGATCTTGACGAGGCTGCTTTCAGCAAGTATCTCTACACCGCCGGCATCCCGGACCCGGACCTCATCATCCGCACCGGCGGCGAGCAGCGCTTGAGCAACTTCCTCCTCTGGCAGTCCGCCTACAGCGAGTTCTTCTCCACCCCCACCAACTGGCCCGACCTTGGCCCAGACGATATAAAAAAGGCCATTTACGTCTACAGCAGCCGTCAGAGGCGCTTTGGAGCCGTGAAACCTGGGTGCTAAGAGGTGAAGCCCCGGATCATCGTCGGGGTCATAGGCGCACCCCTGCTTTTCGCGATTGTCTGGGCCGGTTCTCCTTTTCTTCCTATCCTGGTCGGTCTTGCGTCCCTCTGGTCACTCTGGGAGTTCCACCGCCTCGCCCGAGATGCCGGTGCCCGCGTCTCCCTGCCCCTGGGCGTCATCCTTACCATCCTCTTTATCATCAACGGCCAGCTTACCGCAGACGAAAGCAATTTCGCCATCGAGCTGATCATTGTCACTTTAGCCATGTCCCTCTCTTGGGCCCTCTGGCTTCAACTTAAAGGTAACGCAGGCTTCGCTAAAAACCTCCTCCTGACCGCCCTCGGCCCCCTCTACGTCGGCCTCCTCCTCTCCCACAGCCTCATGCTTCGAGAGGCCGGCAACGCCCTCTATGACGGCCGCGACTGGCTCCTCTACGCTATCTTCGTGACCTTCGCCACCGACACTGCCGCCTATTTCACCGGCAAGGCCATCGGACGCCACAAGATGGCCCCCTCCATAAGCCCCAACAAGACTTGGGAAGGCGCCGTTGGCGGGATGCTCGGCGCTCTCGGCGCATCCTTTGGCCTGGCCGCCATCCTAGACTTAAACATCTCGTTGGGCTGGCAAGCCGTCGTCGGGGCTATGCTCGGCCTCGGCGCACAAATCGGTGACCTGGCCGAGTCCTGGTTTAAACGACGCGCCAAAGCCAAAGACGCCAGCCACATCCTCCCCGGCCACGGCGGCCTCCTTGACCGTCTAGACTCGCTGCTCGTCACAATTCCTATCACGTACTACCTCCCAGCCCTTATAATCTATTAGTGACCTGAATCCCTGCCCTTAACAATTTCCATGCCTTTTATTCGTAATATGACTCAAACAATCTGGAGGGTGACTATTGCCCGGCGCTAGAAAGGGTCTTGTAGTCCTCGGCTCCACAGGCTCCATTGGGCGGCAGACCCTAGACACTGTCCGCGCCTTCCCGGACCACTTTCAGGTGGCCGGCCTTGCCGCCGGCAACAACGTCGACCTCCTCCAGCAGCAAATCGCCGAATTCAAGCCGTCAATGGTCTATTGCGCCAGGTCCCAGGACGCCAGGTCCATCGCCCAGGGCGCCAAGATTACCCCTATGGAGGAGATGGTCCGCAATCCAGGCGTAGATATAGTCATGGCCGGCACTGTGGGCAGGGCTGGCCTCCTCCCCACCATCAGCGCCCTCCAGGCTGGGCGGACCGTCTGCCTCGCCAACAAAGAGGTCATCATCATGGCCGGCGAGATGGTGACTAAGCTATCACGAAAGGGCGGCGCACTACTGCCCGTGGACAGCGAGCCCAGCGCCATCTGGCAATGCCTCCAGGGCGAAGACCAGCCCATCCGGCGCCTCATCATCACCGCCTCCGGCGGCCCCTTCCGCAAGACCCCCCTGGCCGATCTCGAGAAGGTTTCACCTGAGCAGGCCCTCAAGCACCCCACCTGGAAGATGGGTAAGCGCATCACCATCGACTCCTCTACCCTCATGAACAAAGGCTTCGAGGTCATAGAGGCCCGGTGGCTCTTCAACGTGGACTGGCCCCAAATCGAGGTCGTAGTCCACCCCCAAAGCCTGGTTCACTCGATGGTCGAGTTCGCCGATGGTTCCGTGAAGGCCCAGGTCGGCCCCCCCGATATGCGGCTCCCTATCCAGTACGCCATGCTCTACCCTGAGCGCCGACCCAATGAGTCTCTGCCCAGATTTGATATCACTGTGCCTACCAGCATGACTTTCGAGCCTCTGGACCCCGCCAGGTATCCCTGCTTCACCCTGGCGCTGGAAGCTGGCAAGAAGGGCGGCACCTATCCCGCCGTCCTCAGCGCCGCCGACGAGGTGGCCGTACAACTCTACCTTGATAATCGCATTCGTTTCACTGACATACCTAAAGTTGTCGAGCGAACTCTAGAAGCCCACACTCCCTCCCCAGCCGACGACCTGGAAGCCATCCTTGGCGCCGATGACTGGGCCAGGGCGCGGGCTCGAGAAACCGCCGGGGTTAAATCATGATCTTTATCCTTCAACTTCTTGCTCTGATAGTTATCCTGGTAGTCATCCACGAGCTAGGCCACTTTGTCACCGCCAAGCTCTTTGGCATCAAAGTCAACGAGTTCGGCGTCGGCTTCCCCCCCAAGCTCTGGGGCGTTAAAAAGGGCGAGACTGAATACACCATCAACGCGGTGCCCCTCGGCGGCTTCGTGAAGCTGGAAGGCGAGAACGACCCATCTCACCCCAGAAGCCTGGCCGCCAAGCCCCCCTGGCAGCGGGCCATTGTCCTGGCCTCCGGCTCCTTCATGAACGCCGTCCTGGCCATCGCCATCTTCGCCGGCCTGTACATGGTCCCCCGCGACGTGCAGATAGGCGACGTCTTCGTGGATCAGGTGACTCCTAACTCTCCCGCCGCCGCCGCGGGCCTTATGGCCGGTGACCAGGTCCTTTTCGCTGACGGAAAGGACATCGAAAGCGTCAGCCACCTCGGCGCCATCATCTCCCGCAATCTCGGCGAGGACATGGACGTAACCGTGCAGCGGGGTGGTCAGACCTTAGAGACCACAGTATCTCCTCGATGGGACCCGCCAGAAGGAGAAGGCCCCACGGGCGTTGTCCTTCGACTCGAAAACGCCACCATAGTCGAGCGTTCCGACCCTTTCTGGGAAGCTATCCCCAAGGGCTTCAAGGAGGTGGGCACCGTCCTGTCGGTTACCTGGAACGCCCTGACTAGCTGGGTTGGCGGCGATGCCCCTGTCCCATTCTCCGGCCCTGTAGGCATCGTTCGCGGCACCCAGGAGGTGGTTGATGAAGGCGGCGCGCTGGTGCTTATCCCCCTGGCCGCCCTCCTCAGCGTCAGCCTCGCCATCTTTAACATCCTCCCCATACCCGCCCTCGATGGCGGCCGCCTCCTCTTCGTCATCATTGAGTTCGTTCGTGGCGGCAAACGTATCCCGCCGGAAAAAGAAGGTCTCGTCCACATGATAGGTTTCGCCCTTTTAATCGCCATGGTGCTGGTGATAAGCTACAACGACATCACCAAAATCATCCGCGGAGAAAGCTTCATTAGATAGAACCATTCCATTTCTTTCGACTTCACTGGGCCCTAGGTGTCTCCTCTCATCAGGTTCCCCTTCTTCTCCTATTGCAAAGGAGAAGAAGGGGTTAGGGGATGATGAGGTGATCCTACATTTCCTTCCCCTTCCAGCAGGAAGGGGATAAAAGGGATGGTATTCCGATTACAAACGACACTTTTTATACGATGCCAAGATATCCCATTGGTATAATGTTCACGCCCCCCCAAGGACAAAATGAATGACTAAACGCAGAGTCACCAAGGCCATCTACGTCGGCAATGTCAAAATCGGCGGCGACGCCCCCATCGCCGTCCAGTCCATGACCAAGACCGACACCCGCAACGTGGCCGCCACCGTCAGCCAGATTAAAGGCCTGGAAGAGGTGGGCTGCGACATCATTCGATGCGCCGTGCCGGACATGGAAGCGGCCAAGGCCCTGGCCGAAATCAAGAAGCAGATTAAAATACCCCTCGTCGCCGATATCCATTTCCACTACCAGCTCGCATTAGAAGCCCTTCGAAGCGGCGTGGACGCCCTCCGCCTCAACCCCGGCAACATTCGAGACCCCGAGCGAGTTAAAGAGGTGGTCCGAGCCGCCAAAGAACGCCAGGTCCCCATACGCATCGGTGTCAACTTCGGCAGCCTGCCCCCCGTCGGCGGCATCGGCAAGTCCCGAGGCTTCTCCCGCGTCATGGACATGGTCAACCAGCTCCCCAAGGCTGGCGAGGCCGTCGAAGGCGACTACACCGCCGTCGACCACATGGTCGCCACCGGCCTCTGGGAAATCGGCCTCCTTGAGTCCCTGGACTTCGATCTTATCAAGATATCCCTCAAAGCCTTCGACGTCCCCACCACCATCCAGGCTTACCAGCGCCTGGCTGCCATGGTCCCCTACCCGCTTCACCTCGGCATCACCGAGGCCGGCACCGTCAAGTCCGGCTCCATCCGCAGCGCCATCGGTCTCGGCTATCTCCTCTACCAAGGCATCGGCGATACCATCCGCGTCTCACTCAGCGGCGACTCGCGAGAGGAGGTCACCGCCGGCTACGAGATTCTGAAGTCCCTCAACCTCCGCCAGAAAGGCGCCACCCTGGTGGCCTGCCCTAGCTGCGGCCGCGCCGACGTGGACGTTATCAAGCTATCCAACACCGTCGACGAGATGCTCAAAAAAGTGAACAAGAACATCAAAGTGGCCGTCATGGGCTGCGAAGTCAACGGCCCCGGCGAAGCCAAGGACGCCGACATAGGCATCGCCGCCGGCGCGGGCCGCGCCATCATCTTCCGCAAGGGGCAAAAGGTGAAAGTCGTGCCCGCTGCTGAAATGCTGACCGCACTCATGGAAGAGGTGGAGAAAGCCCCCGCCTAGCCATGCCCACCCTCTGGCCCCCCCGCGCCACCTTCGAAAACGTCCGACCTGGCGACACCTTCCCCATCCTCATAAAATTCGTCCCGCCGTCCCTCTCCCAGGCATCCGACAGCCTCAACCCCCAATCCCTCATCGCCGTCTACGTGTCCGAGCTATTGCAAAAAGGCCTCCCTTCCCAAAAAGTGAAAGCATCCCTCGCTGCTGAGGTACAGCTAATCGGCCAGTTCACGACCCAGGATATTCTCACGCTGACCGGCACCATCACGGCCAAAGACCCGCAGCAAAAATCCGTGGCTTATACCATTGAAGTCGCCACTCAGGAAAACCAAATCGTCGCCCGCGCCCAGGGACAGGTGACCTTCTAAGTCCAACCCCATTTTGATATAAACGTTATTCAGAAGGACTTAGGCTATATCTCATCCGTGATGCGGAGGAGGCGCTTTAAGACCTCTTTCCCGTCTGGTTCTCCCCCTTCGGCCTGGAAGGCGAAGGGGGAGTTAGAGGGGGTTGTGGTTTCTGTTTCTCTTTCCCTCTTCTCCCGTAGTCGGGAGAAGAGGGATAAAGGGTGATGAGGGTCTCCGAACCGAAACCAAGGCCCGCTTTTTAGTGCCAGAAGCGTGAGAACCCCCTAATTCCTCCCCAGCACCATATGAAACTCCAGCAGCCCCATCTCCCGCCCTCGCCGAATGGACTCCACGGCATACTCAACGCACATCCGCCCAAAACCCGGGTACTTCAGCACCGCCGACCCCACATAAATCTTAGGCCTGAGGCCCGCCAGGTTTATCTCCATCCTCTCCTGGTCCGACTCGTCCATGACCAGGTCCACCGCCCTTCCGGCCATCTTCTCAATCTTGCGATGCATCTTATCGAGAAACTCGTTATCGTTCATACCCTGAAATCGCTTCGTAAGTTATAAGATGAGAATTCCCGTCCGCCCGCTACTAACTGTAGCGCAAAAGCAGGTCGGCCAGCTCCCGCGGCTTATGCAGCATCGCCGCGTGACACGCTTCCAGCCGGTCGATCTCCACATATCCTAGCCCATGGGCCATGCGACGCTGCTCTTTGGGAGATATTAGCTTGTCCTGCTCAAGGACTATATAAGTTACCGGGAACTTTAACTCCAGCCCCTTTAAAGAAACCCGGCTTTTCAACAGTCGAGTGGGAAGGGCCTGAAATCGCCCCACCACCTTGACGCTCTCCTCGTACGACATCCCGCTGCACCAGACATTATGTATCAGGAACTTAGGCATCTTTACACCGCGACCGCCACCCAGCAAAGACTGAAGCATAAACGGCATCCGCACCAGCGGCGGTAAGACGCTCGCCGCCGACCTCCCCTCCTTGGGCAGCACCCCGCCCACCAGCACCACTCGCCTTGGCGTCGACTCCAACGCCGATGCCGCCTTCAGCACCACCGGCGCCGCCACGCCATGCCCCACCAGCACCGGCTTTTGCAGCCCGTTATCCTTGACCAGCTTCACCAGCGCGTCCACACATTGCTGCAGGTTCATATCTGGACGCGCCTGGTTCTCCGCCACCCCAGCCGCGTTAACCGTAATCGCCTGCTCCACCGGCTCCCGAAGGTACAATCGAGGCGGGCTTATCGGCGGGGCCTTCATATAGCCCCATACCGGGCCCCAGGCCCAGCCGCCCAGCCCCGCGCCGGATACTAGAAGATAATCGCCCATTAATCCTGCACCAGGCTTCTCTAAAATTGCCACACGAGATGATAACACGCCTTTTTTGTTAAGCACAGCGACTTACCCGTTCGCCTAAAATTAGACCGCCGGCCCACCCCTACGAAAAGGCCGCCCGCGCCGCCGTCAGCATCTCTCTCTCCTCCCCGGCCAGCACCGTCCGCGGGTCCAGCAGCACCATCCCATCCTCAATACGCCCCACCACCGGCGGGCGATGCCGCCGCAGCCGCGCCGCTACTCCGTCCGCCCCACCCTCAACCCCCTGACAGTCCAGCGCCACCGCCCACGACCGCAGCGTCTCCCCCGGCAGACTCCCTCCCCCAATTGCCGACACCGAGGGCACAACCTGTGCCCTCTCTCCCAACGTCCGCTTCCACCGTATAGCTCTGCGCTTTAACTCCGCCTCCGATGCAGCAATCATCGCCCACACCGGCACCTTGGATATAGCCTCTCCCTTGAGATAATGCAGCAGCGTCGCCGTAAGACCCGCCAGGCTCATCTTATCGATGCGTATAGCCCGAGCCAGCGGGTGACTCGACAGCCTGTCCACCATCTCCTTCCGCCCCACAATTATCCCCGCCTGCGGCCCTCCCAGCAGCTTATCCCCCGAGAAAAATACCAGGTCGGCGCCGTCGCGGACGCTGTCCTGAGGCCGAGGCTCGTACGCCAGACCGTAAGGCCGCGTGTCCAGCAAACAGCCGCTCCCGATGTCATGCAGCGCCGGAATCCCACGCCTCTTGCCCAGCGCCACCAGCTCCGCCGTCTCCGGCGCGTGCGTGAACCCTACCACTCGAAAGTTGCTGGCATGGACTTTCAACAACGCCGCCGTGTTCTCGGAAATCGCCGATTCATAATCGGCCACATACGTGCGGTTGGTCGTCCCCACCTCCACCAGCTTGGCACCGCTCTGCGCCAGCACCGACGGCACCCTGAACCCGCCTCCAATCTCCACTGCCTCTCCCCTGGAAACTATCACCTCCCTGCCCTGCGCTACCGCTGTCAGCCCCAGCAGCACCGCCGACGCGTTATTGTTCACCACCAGGCAAGCCTCAGCGCCAGTAAGCTGCTGCAAGATGGGTTGCAAATGCGCCTGCCGCGATCCCCTTCGTCCATCACCCAAATCCAACTCCAGGTTGCTATACCCCTGCGCCGCCTCCATCATCGCCTCAATGGCCTCTCGACTCAGAGGCGCCCTGCCCAGGTTGGTGTGTATGATGACGCCCGTCGCATTAATCGCCCTCCGTGGCTGCACCTCGCTCAATCGCCGCGCCCTCTCCGCCACCAGCGTCCCAATCTCCTCTGCTGACGGCGCTTCATGTCCGTTGCGCACGCCATCCCTGCTTTCGCCAATGCAAGCGCGCGCCAGGTCGGTAAGCCACTGGCGTTCGTAAGAGGCCAGCAGACCCTTTACCGGCCCACTGTTCAGGACTTTCTCGACGCTTGGAAGGTTTCTCAATGACATAGACATTTGGTGCCTAATTCTACCATGAACAGTCCCTCCGAAAGGACTACAGAAGCGCAGGTGGCGTCCCGGGGATAACTTTGATATAGTCGGGCAAAATCCCGGGGAGGCGGAATATGCAGTACAACGTAGTGTCGGGAGACTCCCACCTGGACCTCACATGGCTGCCAGGCAATCTTTTTAAAGACAACGCGCCGTCGCATCTCAAAGAGAAGGTCCCCCATGTCGTCGAGACCGAGAAGGGCGCGCGATGGGTCGCCGAAGGCAAAGAGCTGGGCGTGTACGGCGGCCTCGGCTTCGGCTTCTCCGCCCCGCGCAAGAATATGCGATATCGCGTCGACCGCATGTACGACGCCGGCTACTACGAAGGCGGCCCCCACCCCATCAACCAGGACCTACGCCTCAAGGACATGGCCACCGACGGCGTCGACGCCGAAATCCTCTACGGCATGACCACCGCGGGCATGCGCATCAAAGACCAGGAGACCCTCACCGCCACCTTCCGCATCTACAACGAGTGGGTCAACGATTTCTGCCGCAGCCGCCCCGGCCGATGGTACGCCCTCGCCTGCATTCCCATCCACGACCCCCAGGCCGCCGCCGATGAGCTGCGACGCGCCTCTAAGCTCGGCTGGCTTCGCGGCGCCGACCTCTACGTCACCGGCACCATCCAGCCCATCTACCTACGCGACGGCTTCTGGGACCCCCTCTGGAAAGCCGCCGCCGAATGCCACATGCCCATCTCCTTCCACATCGGCGCGGGCGGCATCCAGGTTCCCCTGCCTCCCGGCGCCGCCGACCGCACCAAGGTCTTTACCGGCGACAACCCCTCCCAAAACGACCTGGCCTTCCGAGGCTCAGCCCTGCCCTTGGGCCAGCTCTCCGGATCCGAATGGCTCACCAGCATCATCATGAGCGGCGCCTGCGACCGCTACCCTGACTTCCGGTTCGTCCTCGGCGAATGCGGCGCGGGCTGGATACCTTTCATCATCCACCGCATGGACCTGAAGTTCCGTGACCAGTACCTGGACCGCGACTTCAGTCCTGCCCTCGAACTCAAGCCCAGCGAGTACTGGTACCGACAGGGCGCCACCACCTTCCAGGAAGACCCCTGCGTCGACACCATGTCTAAGGAGATCGGCGAGGACAACCTCATGTGGGGCTCCGACTATCCCCACCCCGACGGCGTCTGGCCCGACTCCAAGGAAATCATCAAAGAGACCATGGGCCGCCTCAAGCCTAAAGTGCTAAAAAAGGTCATCTGCGAAAACGCCGTCCGACACTACAGGATGGGCGAGTAAGCCAGCCTAAAAGAGCGCTGAATTCATCACGCCTGACACGCCACAGTCTCGACTCAGCCCGGCTGTGGCGTGTTCCTTTATCGCGATAACTAGCGAAAGGAGTGACAATATGTCCATCCATGTGGTTCTCTCCCCCTAAACGCTTGATGCACATTAAAGGAGAACTTCTTTTTCTTCTATGAGAGACTTGCTTATCATAAACCACGAGCCTTTTGAACAGGCGGGGTTCTGGGTCTCTATATGGTTCTCCCCCTTCGGCCTGAAAGGCGAAGGGGGGGCTTAGAGGGGGTTATGGTGTCTTTTTTAGCTTCCCCTTCTTCCTGCGGGAAGAAGGGGTCAGGGGATGAAGGTATCCGGTTTATGACAAGGTATCCGGTTTATGACCAGGAATGTAATTTGCATGAAGCCCCTTGTGTGGAGCATTAGAGAGGGGTAGGGTAGGGCCGGATTCCTGTTCGCTACCCCTAACCAAGCGAATGCAAACAATAAGGAGCCGAAATATGTACCTCGAAAGAATCATTGTCCGCGTAAAGTACGGCGCCAACGCCCAGATGGCCGAAGTCCTCAAGCGCCTCAACGAAGACTCCATCCGTCACAGCGTCCCCAAGGCCCGCCTCCTCCAGAGTACCTCCGGCCGCCAGGGCACCTTCGTCATCGAGCGCGAGTACGACAGCTACGACCAGTACGCCGCCGCCCGCAAGCAGCAGACCACCTCCAAGGAGTTCCGCACCTGGTACCAGGACTTCCACATCCTGGTCGACGAGGCTTCCAACGAGTATTTTAACATCCTCGCCTAATTGGCCCTTTGACACCCTCCCGCCGCCATCCTAAAATCGCCCCAAGGCTGGTACAGGGAGGCGTCCATGAGCAGGTGGCCTAAAGTCGTCTTCACCGAAGAAGGCATGCGCGAAGGCATGCAGATCGAGGACGCCAATATCTCCATCGACGACAAGGCCCGCCTCCTCGACGCCCTCTCCGATACCGGCATCCAGCGCATCGTCGTCGGCTCCTTCGTCAGCCCCAAGTGGACCCCCCAGATGGCCCGCATCGACGACCTGGTCCAGAAGTTCCACCCCAAGCCCGGCGTCACCTACTTCGCCCTTGCCCTTAACCAGCGCGGCGTCGATCGCGCCAAGCAGTACTCTCCGCCCCTGACCATCGAAAACGATCCCTTCCCGCGACTTCACTGCCACATGTGCGACGTCTTTGTCCGCCGTAACACCAACCGCAGCCAGATGGACGAGGTCGAGCAGTGGCCTAAAATCGTCGCCCACGCCCAGGAGCGCGGCGCTAAGGCCGCCGGCATCGGCGCCAACGCATCGTGGGGTTCTAACTTCCTGGGCGAGTTCCCGGTGGATGCCCTTATGGCTATGCTGGAGCGCCAGCACACTATGTGGGACGAGGCTGGCATCCAGGTCAAGTCCTGCAGCCTCGGCGACCCCATGAGCTGGTGCATGCCCCACAAAGTCGAGGAGTCGCTGTATCGAATCAAGGAGAAGTGGCCTGAAATCGACCACTTCAAGCTCCATTTCCACAACGCCCGCAACATGGCCCTCGCCTCCGTCTACGCCGCCCTCCGCACCCTCGGCCCCGGCGACACCGTCGAGCTGGACGGCAGCATCGGCGGCATCGGCGGCTGCCCCTACTGCGGCAACGGCCGCGCCACCGGCCAGGCCCCCTCCGAAGACCTCCTACATATGCTCGATGATATGGGCGTGCCCACTGGCGTGAATATCGACAAGCTCATCGACTGCGTCTGGATGGCCGAGGACATCATGGGCAAACGCCTCTATGGCCGCGTCTCCAAAGCCGGCCCCCGGCCCAAACGCGGCCAGCTTTACGACATCAACATGCCCATGATCGAGACCATGGACCAGGCCAAACATTTCAAGCTTGGCCCCAAAGTCTATGAAGGCGGCCTCTACCCCTACGACAAGCCCATCACCAGCCCCTACCGCGAGCGCGTGGAAAAAGGCCTCCCCGCCTATGACAAAGCCGACGGCAAGTGGCCCTGGAAACAGAAGTGGCTGGAAGAGTAGCCAACAGTTAATACTCAACCGGTTCCGTCGAGTCACTCCGCCTTTGAACGTCTGAGGCTAGTCGAGGGTTGAGGCCAACGAGCAAGAAGTGTTCATGTCATCCTGAGCGAAGTCTCCCCAACCTTAGCTCACATTCAATCGGGGAGGCTCGTCCGCCGTGGCGGATCGGCCCGTACTCGGACGCAGTCGAGGGATCTAATCGCCGTGACCGTCCCCATGTCCTTTTCATCACTACCAGAGACGGCGTCCCGATGCGGTCGGGAAAGGGGCTGCAAGCTCGCCGTGGCGAGATAAAGGGGATGGTATCCCGCTTTAAGAACAACGCTGGCCTTTGATATGAAAGAGTTGTCTAGACCCAACACCCTAATACTCCGCCCAGTGCTTGAACCCCGGGTTCACGTGCACGTGTCGGAACGCCTCCGCAAACGGAATCCCCCTCTCCTTCCCCAACTCCGCCGCTCGATTTTTAATCCGCTCCGGCAGCTTCTCCGGCTCCCGCATCTGGCTCACATGCTTCGCTAGCGACGCCGCCTTCAAGTCCACCGTCTCGCTGATATCAAAATACGTGTCCAGCCGCTCGCTGCCCCACAAATACATTTCATGGACTCGATGGGGCTGCAAGCCCTCTTTCTTAATCTGCTCCGGAAAATAGTGCGGACTCCACGAGTACGTAAACACTGCGTCCAGCCCCACCAGCCCGCTCACCCGATGGTCCCGATGCGTATGGCTCGTCGAGCGGAATGGGTCGATGCAGAAGACCACCTCCGGCTTGTGCCGGCGGATCTCCCTCGTCACCTGCCGCATCAACTCCAGCGAGTCCTCCAGATCCCCGTCCCCGTGTCGCAGGAACACTACCTCCTGCACCCCCAGCACCGCCGCCGCCGCCCGCTGCTCCTCCTCCCTAATCTTCGCCAGCCTTGGCGATGTCATGGACTTGTCGCTGGTGCCTTTATCGCCGTTGGTGCAGAGGACAAACACCGCCTTCGTGCCCTGCTTAGTCCACCGGGCCACGGTGCCGCCGGCGCCCCCTTCCCCGTCATCCTCATGGGGAATGACCAGCAATACGCTCTTGGGGATAGACTCCATTCTTGGTAATCCTTTTGATATGTTGAAATCCGCCCTTGATGATACGAAAAGGCGTCATAGGCATCAAGCATAAGCATTCTGACCTTTGCTTTTTGTGACATCTGCCGACGTGTGACCTCATAAACAATGGTTACCGAAAGATTTTTGTTGCCTCAGAATTACGGTTACCTTTCCCCGACCATGATAAGGGACTACCTGGCCTAGCTGCGAGCTTTAGAAGCTTCTCGGTCTCTTG
>VGZZ01000009.1 GCA_016872285.1 SAR202 cluster bacterium
ATCAACCGTTCGGGCTTGCCAGGAGCCATGCGGGGCGACCATGCTGAGCGACGGTCTAATGAGACCGAGAATGAAACGGCCTGCCCCGCCGGCATCGCTGTGCTTGGAGAACAGTTTAGACCTTTTTTAAGATACAAGAATGACAGTTGGCTTGTTAGTTGTAATATACACAAGCCTTAAACAGTACCAAACGCTATGAAGGGGATAGGTTTTTCAGCCTGGGGGCGACCTCTTTCATGAAGATGCTGAGGGACTTTTGGCCGACCTCGGGCGGGTCCCAACCGTTGAGCTGGAAGAGGAGGGTGCCGAAGCCTCCCATTTTCTGATAGAGGTCGGCGATGCGCTGGTATACGTAGTCGGGGTCGCCGACGATGAAGGTGTTGTCCAGGAGCCAGTCGAAGGTGATTTGGCTGTCGGGGATATCCTTGCTGGGCTTGAACACGTCTAAATTGCCTCGATTGGCCATGAACTGGCCCATGGCGTACTTGGTGATGCACTGGCGCATGCCGTACTCGTTGGCTTCTTTTCGGGCCTGCTTCATGTTTTCGGCTACATGGATGTTGCGGGACACGCGCCACATCTTTCGGCTGGGGCTGCCGTTGCCGGCCTTCTGAGCACCTTTGAGGTAGGCGTCCCAGATAGTGCCGAGGACACCTGGGTGCATGATGCCGCTACTCATAACGATCCAGTTCTTGAGGCCGGCGTAGGTGGCGGTGGGGGAGTTGGGGCTGCCGGCGGCCACGGCGATGGGAGGATGAGGCTGGGTGTAGGGCTTCATGTGCAGATAGACGCCAAGCTCAGGCTTGGGGTTAGGGGCGGTGATGTTGAAGAACTGGCCTTTGTACTCAAAGTTGCCGTCGGACTGCCAGATTTTCATGACAACGTCCATGACTTCGGCGGCGCGGGCATGGCGTTCGGGCTCGGGGATGCCGAAGAGCTCGAACTCGGTGGGCATGCCGCCGGTGCCGATGCCGAAGTTGAACCTGCCCTGGCCCAGGTGGTCGAGGACGGCGATGCGATGGGCCAGCATGATGGGGTGGTGAAGCTGGAGGAGGATAACGCCGGTGCCGAGCTTGATTTTCTTGGTCCGGGCGAAGAGGTTGGCGATGAAGAGGTCGGGGGCGGTGATAGGCTCGGTCCTGAGGGTATGGTGCTCGCCTATCCACGCTTCGTGGATGCCTAGCTCATCGGCCAGGGTGATGGTGGCGGTGTCTTCTTTCATAACCTGCTGCCACGGTTTTTCGGGGGGATGGATGGGCATGACAAAGAGACCAAATTCCACAAAGTTCTCCAGAGATTATGAGTAGTAAATTGTGACGATTATAGTCTCGGCCAATATCAGAGGCAAGGAAGCGTTCTAGACATAGCCTGCGCACGAGGGTATATTTCGATAGATTTGGACGGTTGGAGGGGTAAATGACGGTTTCTAAAAGGACGGTGCAGGCCATGGAGGAGGGCGGCTGGATACGCCGCATGTTCGAGATTGGCATCGAATTGAAGAAGAAGCACGGGCCTATGAAAGTGTTCGACCTGTCGCTGGGGAACCCGGTGGTGGAGCCGCCGAAGCGGTTCAACGAGCGATTGAAGCAACTGGCGCTTTCGTCGACGCCGGGGACGCATAGGTACATGCCGAACGCGGGGTATCCGGAGGTGCGGGCGAGGGTGGCGCAGTCGATAGCGCGAGAGACGGGGCTGCCGTTTACTGCGGGTGAGGTAGTGATGACGTGCGGGGCAGCGGGCGCGCTTAACGTGATTTTTGAGACTATCCTCAATCCCAACGATGAGGTAGTTATCTTCGCCCCATTCTTTGGCGAGTTCACTTTTTACATCGAGAACCATCGAGGGAAGGCTATCATCTGCCCTACCAACGACTCGTTTCTGCCTGACCTGGCGGCGCTGGAAGAGCTCATCACGAAAAAGACCAGGGCCGTGCTGATTAACTCGCCAAACAACCCTTCCGGCGTTATGTACCCGGAAGATGTCATTAAAGGGATAGGCGAACTTCTCGGCAAGAAGGAGAAGCAGTTTGGCACAGAGATATTTCTTATAAGCGACGAGCCTTACCGGCGCCTAATCTTCGACGGGCTGAAGTACCCGCGTATCTTCGGGCATCATCAGGCATCGATTGCTGTACATTCGCACTCCAAGGACCTGGCGATACCCGGGGAGCGCATAGGGTATATCGCGGTCAATCCCGGGTATGAGGACCGGGCGCAGCTTGTGGACGGGGCGATTTTTTGGAATCGAAGCCTGGGTTTTGTGAACGCGCCGGCGATTATTCAGATGGCGGTGGCGGACTTGCAGGGGACGTCGGTGGACGTGATGGAGTACCAGAAGAAGCGAGACTTCCTCTACGGCCAACTGACGGAGATGGGGTACCAGATTGTGAAGCCCCAGGGGGCGTTTTATATGTTCCCGAAGTCGCCTATTGAAGACGACGTGGAGTTTGTGGGGGCATTGCAGGAGTGGAACGTGCTGACGGTGCCGGGGAAGGGGTTTGGCGCGCCCGGGTTCTTCCGCATATCGTACTGCGTGGAGGACTGGGTGCTGCAGGGGGCGATGAAGGGGTTCGCCGAGGCGGCGAAGAAGTTTGGGGTGTAGGCAACCGTTTGGTAGGGGCGGGAATTTCTCTATCTCCAGGCGTTTGTTTCACGTACAGCCTTTGTATAAGCGGGATGCCCTCATCACCCTTAATCCCTCTTCTCCCGACTACGGGAGAAGAGGGAAAGAATAAAGAAATACCACAACCCCCTCCTTCGACCAGGCTCAGGACGGCGTCTAACTCCCCCTTCGCCTTTCAGGCCGAAGGGGGAGAACCAGATGGAAGACCCCACGCCCCACCCGTTAAAAAGGCCTGTAGTTTCTCATAAAGCGGCCTTCATGAAAGAAAAAGAGACTCAGAGATCCCTTGATCTATATCGCAGTTCAACAGGAGAGAGGGCCAGATAGTATTGGATGCCTTACGGTGCTACTTGATTCCTAATATACGCAGAAAATGTAACCGGCTGTAGTTTAGGCTTTGGGCCTGGTGGAGAGGCCGGCGGCTTTGAACCGTTTGGCGTTTTCCTTGTAATGCTCGGCGGCTGAATTAATTCGGTTTTTGAGCTTGGGTTTTAAGGGGTGGATTTTCCCGGGGACGCCTACGACGACGGAGTTGGGGGGCACAATGGTGTTAGCCAGGACTACGGCGCCGGCGCCGATGACGCAGTTGTCGCCAATCTCTGCGTTTTCCAGCAGGACAGCGTTGACGCCGATCATGACGTTGCTGCCGACTTTGTGGCAGTGGAGGACGGCACCGTGGGTAACAGTCACGTTGTCGCCGACCTCCAGGTAGTCGTCGGCGTGGAGGACGCAGTTGTCCTGGATGTTGGTGTTGCTGCCGACGGTGATGCGTCCGTAGTCGCCGCGAAGGACCGCGCCGGGCCAGACGCTAGAGTTTTCGCCGATGGTGACATCGCCGACGATATAAGCGGCCTCGCTGACGAAGGCGGTGGGATGGACGCGAGGGGTCTTTTCATCCAAGCTTCGGATCATTAACAGTCTCCTTAGGCTTTGTAGGGATACGTCAGAAAATACTATCACCCCCACGGGTGTGGGGGTGATAGCGATCTGGCTATGTTAGAGGGCTGAGGCCCTGTTAACTGAGGGGACTTACTTCTTTTCGACGACGAGGACGGGGGTGGAGACGATGGTCTCTTGACCGCCCTGGCCCCGCTTGACCTGCATGGTCACGACGCCGCACTTGGTGACGGGGACGGTGACGTCGTCAACGAAGCCGCCGGTGTCGTCAGGGAAGCCGGCGCCGACGAAGATCTGGCCGGTGGTGGTGCGGACGGAGATGAGGACTACGTCGCCTTTCTCGAAGCCGCCGGCGATAACGTCGAAGGTGACGTTGCCGGTGCAGCCGGGCCTTTCGACACGGGCGGGGTCAACCACGGCGGAGGGGACACGGCCCAGGCCTGTCGCAGCGCTGCCACTGCCGGAGCCGGCGCCGCGCACAACGGAAATACCGAGGACAAGGACTAAAATGCTGACTAGAAGTACGATTATGGTAGCTTTGGAACCCAGGAAGCGATTCATCTAACCTCCTTACGGATGCTTCGTTGTCGAAATTTCTACGCTGAAGGGCCTCTGCTGGATGTCTTGCCTTTAGATTAGTTATTGAGGATTAATACTATAGGCTTTGTTGAGGACATCGCTTACGTTTTCTAGCTTTGGCGCCCCTTCGAGAGCCGCCGAATCGTAGCATAGGCAAAATTCCATTGTCAAGCGAAATTAAGTGTGAATTAAGATAGATTTTGGGGGTTTTATCAATAGCCGGTTTTATTTGAAAATCCGGCCACTTTCTTAAGTCGGGGCGAACTCAACCCCCTTTGTCCCCCTTCTCTTTTCGAAGAAGGGGGAAAGAAAAAAGAAATACCACAACCCCCTCCTTCGGCCAGGCTCAGGACGGCGTCGAGCTCTCCCTTCGCCTTCCAGGCCGAAGGGGGAGAACCTGAATGGGACATCACACTACCCAGGGCCCAACCTTGTCCCTTCGGCATATTTAGGGCGGCTCCTCAAAGGAGAGGGCCTAGCTGCTACTCTCAGCGGGGAGGGGAGCTTCTTCCACGCCGAAGCCTGAACGCCACAGGTCGTCCAGACGCGCCAGCTCGTGGGGGGTGAGGTTGGGGACGTCGGGGGCGGAGGTGTATTCGGCCAGCTCGCGAGGGTTGGTTATGTTGGGGAGGACGGAGCAGATGGTCTCCTGGGCCAGGCAGAACTTAATGGCGGCCTGGGCGAAGGTGCGGTCAGCTTCGTCGGCGATGAAGCGCGATAGATTTGCTTTCTTGATAGCTTTTTCCAGCCACTCACGCTTGCGGAAGGCGCGGTGGTCGGAGGGGTCAAACTGGGGCATGGTCTTGTATCGGTCGGTGAGGACTTCGGACGCGTGAGGTACCCTGGACAGCAGGCCGACGTTTTTTTCTTTGGCGATGGGGAAAAAGCGGCGTGAGGGTTCCTGCTCAAGGATGCTGTGGATTATCTGCATGGCATGAATGTTGCGATACTTTAGAGAGGCTTCGCCCTCCTCGAACCAACCGATGTCTGGGCCTAAGGCGACTGCGTAATACCGTAACTTGCCTTCCTTTACAAGCTCGTCCAGGGTTGCGAATAGCTCGTCATTTTCGATGGCAGGAAGTCGAGGGTTATGGAGCTGATAGATATCAATATAGTCGGTCTTGAGGCGGCGGAGGCTCTGCTCGCAGGCGAACCGTATGAAAGCGGGGTCCCATTTCTGGGACCGCTCTTTATGTCCTACACGAGGGGTTGTGTCATGGATATCGTAGCCAAACTTGGTGCCGATGATGATGTCGCGGCGCTGTTTGGGGAAGGCCATGGCGAGGACTTCCTCGCCGTAGCCGGTGCCGTAGGTGTCGGCGGTATCAAAGAAGTTGACGCCGAGGTCGTGGGCCTTTTGCAGGAGATGGATGCCGTCCTCTCGGTCTATGTGGCCCCACCAGTCAGTAGCCACGGTCCAAACACCAAAGCCTACCTCCGACAGCTTCAGGTCAGTACGGGGGAGGAGGCGATAATTCATGTAGAAGGGACTCCGGAAGTAGGTTTAGGCTTTGACGGACGAGAGGCTAAGGACATCCTTGACCTTTAATACTCCATTGTGGAACTGGGCGTCGGTTAACACCGGCGAGGGATCTCCCATGGACACCTGGGAGTCGAGGGCTACCCAGGACTTGCAGCCATCGTAGTGGGGCTTGAAGTCGACCGATTGAGGAATACCAAGACTATAGACACGGAGCAGCATTAATATTAAAGGTTTGCGGGGCTTCCAGTGGAGGCGTTTTTCAGCGTAGTCCTGAGTCCAGATATGGAAAGGCTGGAGAAGGGGAAGTGTGGCCTCGTCCCACAGTTCCAGGGTCTCTTCAACTCGAGCCCAGTGAGTAAAGGCGATTTTAGAAGGATTGGGGAGATGCTCAAGGGCAGGCTTGTATTCGAGACGATAGGACTCCTGGAGGAGGTCGGCGCGCTGATGCTCGTAGGTAGGATAGAGAAGAAACTCGTGGTGCTGGACCTTGAACTCCCTGCCCTCCTCTCTGATACCGCCCTTGCGCATGAGCAGGACCTGTTTGCCCTGGGCGAGGGCCCGGACGGTGACGGCCCATTCTTTGAAGGCGATACTGGTAGAGTAAGGGAGCATCAGCCGACTCCTTAGATATAGCGAGGCTACCTCATCTTAGCATCCCCGGCAGGCCGCCTCAATGCTGACGAATTCATTCTTGAATTCCTGGTAGCTGGAAAATTTGGCTAGATCCCGGACGAACTGCCCTGGGGAAGAAACGGCGGCGCGGAAAGCCTCCAGCTCTTCATCTACGGTGCTGACGGAGGCGGCGCTTTGGGCGTAGGCGCCGTGGAAGGCGAAATAGGCCTGATTGAGCTTGCGGATGTAGTAACCGTTGTCGAGGAACAGCAAGCGGCGCTCCTCCATGATCCTTTCCGCAGTCTCAATCTCTCCCAGCGCCAGCAGTTCCTCTACTTCCAGTCTGGTGGTCTGCATTTCGCCTCGGAAATCAAAGATTTCAAGGATTTTCACCACTTCTTGAAGCTGGCCGTCTGAAAGAATGACCGGCTTTGTCAGCGTCTTGCCGGTAATGATTTCATAGACCTTATCCCCAATTTCGCGGCCCGCGAGGTTGGCGGCGGACTCGTTGAGGGATGTGGTGTCAGAGTCGCGCCCGTAGTTCATACCCAGGGGCCGGAAGAACCAGTATTGGTGAAGCCACTCGTGGACGGCAGTGGACAGGGCGTGGCGGAGGCCGCCGTTGGGCGGGACTATGCTGGGGTAGGTGGCAATACCGCCGATGTCGACCACCAGAGCGGACAGACCTCTAGACTTAAGGATTTCGTGTTCCAGGGCTTCCCTTTGATCGAGGCTGACATCCGGCCTGAGGGTGACGTTGCCCTGACGCTTGATGGCGTCCCGCGGGGAGGTGACCAGGACGGTGGGCGGCAGGACCAACTCCATGTCCACCGGCGGCCAGAGAAGGCCGAAGGGCCCGCCGAAGCCTTCCTGGACCAGGACCTTGCTCACCAGGGATTCGATGCGCTCTTCGACTCGGGCCTTGTCTCGGTCTTGAAGGGACTGCAACTCTTTTATAAGCTGCCTTGCGCCCGACTCCTCTCTATCCGAGGCTGTTTGAGAGTAAAGCACCTCTTCCAACTGGTTTATTTCGTCAGCCCGCTCGAAATACTGACGCACCCGGGCGATTTCCTCTTCTTCGCTCATGTTTTCGCTCCAGGGCATGGCACGGCCCAGGAGGTGAAGCCACTTCCCCATGAAATTTTTCATCTCCCAGCTTACGATTCCCCATTTGTAAGGAGTCGACGGGGAAGCGGACGACAGGGAGCCGCTGGAATCCTGGCCCACGGAAAGCATCAGCATGGCGATGAAGAATATGGCGATGTATCGGTTCAAGAAAAGTCTCACGCTTAAAGAGCCTACAAATATTTTCCCACAAAATCTATGCAGATAATACGATTGTTCCTTATAAACGGCCTTCTAATCGCGTCGTTGCCACGCTGAAGGGTTTTGGCTACAATGACCTGGATAAGCTCCTGCCAGATTTGAGGTAACTTTTATCATGCCTTCACCAGAAGCGAGCAAAATTCGAAACGTAGTACTTCTTTCACACAGCGGTTCCGGCAAAAGCGCCCTTTCAGAAGCGCTGCTTTTTGCCACCAAGGCCATAAATCGAATGGGAACCGCCGAGGCAGGTAATACAGTGTCCGACTATGAGCCTGAAGAGGCCAAGCGCCGCTCAAGCACTCAAACATCTCTGGTGCCTTGCCAGTACAGCGGATTCAAGATTAATTTCCTGGATACGCCGGGATATGACGATTTCCGCGGCGAGGTTGTGCCGGCGCTGCGGGTGTGCGAGGGCGCGGTTATAGTCATAAGCGCTATATCTGGCGTGGAGGTAGGGACTGAGAATTCTTGGAACATGTGCAAGGAGAGGAATTTACCTCGAATTATTTTCGTCAACAAGATGGACCGCGAGAACGCCGATTTCCAGCGGACTCTCAACGGCATACAGGCCGCCTTCGGCAGAAGCTGCGTTCCGTTCCAACTGCCTATAGGCAGCGCCCAGGACTTTAAGGGGATTGTGAACCTCCTGGGGAAGGGGGAGAACGCCACGGCTTCGATGAAGGATGAGGCGTCGAAGGCCAAAGAAAGGCTTATTGAGGCGGTGGCAGAGAGCGACGATGAACTGGCCAACAAGTACCTGGAAGGACAGGAGATAAAGCCGGAGGAGTTGGAAAAGGCGCTGAAGAAAGCGATTCAGAGCGGTGATCTGGTGCCGGTGCTGGCCGGGTCGGCAACCCAGGCCGCAGGAGTTGAGGAGCTGCTGCAACTGGTAACCGGCTACATGCCTTCGCCGATGGAGGTTGGGAAGACGGAGGCGAAGAATCAATCGAACGGAGAAAAGGTAGAACTGTCGCCGAGCAAGGACGGGACCCTGGCGTCCCTGGTGTTCAAGACCACGGCGGACCCCTTCGTCGGCAAGCTATCCTTCTTCCGCGTGTATTCCGGTGTCTTCAAGGCGAACGGCGAGGTATGGAACGCCAACAAAGGCCAGTCTGAGCGCATAGGGCAGGTGTATTTCATGCGCGGCAAGACGCAGGAGCCGACGCCGGAGGTGGGGCCCGGGGACATTGGCGCGGTGTCCAAGCTGGCGGTGACCACCACCAGCGACACGCTTTGCCAGAAGGACAAACCCCTGGTCTTTGATCCCGTCGTTTTCCCTGTGGGTTTCTATTCGATGGCGGTAAGCCCCAAGACCAAGGCCGACCTGGACAAGATGTCGCAGGCCTTGGCTCGCATTGTGGAGGAGGACCCAAGCCTGAAGCTGTCCCGCGAGGCGTCCACCAGCGAGACCCTGCTGTCTGGGTTGGGGGACGTGCATCTAGAGACGACGGTGGAGAAGGTCAAGCGCAAGTTTGGCACAGAACTGACGCTGAACCTGCCGAGGGTGCCATATCGGGAGACCATTACGTCGGTGACGCGGTCAGAATACAAGCACAAGAAGCAGTCCGGCGGCCACGGGCAGTATGGACACGTGCTGCTGAGGCTAGAGCCTCGCGAGCGGGACTCGGGCTTCGAGTTTGCCCATGAGGTGGTGGGTGGTTCCGTACCCAGGGAGTTCTGGCCTGCGGTGGAGAAGGGCGTCACGAAGTCTCTGGGGGAGGGGGCGCTGGCGGGTTATCCGGTGGTGGATGTGAAGGTGGTGCTGTACGACGGCAGCTACCATGACGTCGACTCCTCTGGCATGTCTTTCGAAATCGCCGCGGTGCAGGCGTTCAAGAAGGGGATGCTCGATGGGAGGCCCACGCTGCTCGAGCCTATTATGAAGCTCACGGTGAAGGTCCCCGACGCCAACACCGGCGATGTCATTGGCGATATGAACGGCAAGCGGGGCCGCATTATGGGTATGATTCCAGAGAATGGCTTCACGACGATTGAGGCCGAGGTACCTCTTGCGGAGCTGCTACGGTACTCGAGCGACCTGAGGTCTTTAACTCAGGGCCGGGCGAGCTACTCCATGGAGCCTAGCCGCTATGAGCCGGTGCCGCCTGCTATTGGACAGAAGGTGGTAGAAGAGGCGAAGCGAGTGAAGGAAGGGGCTAAGGCGTAGCTGGTACCTGGAGCGCTGATGCTTGAGTAAGGTTGGTGAATAGCGGCTCACTGCCCACGCATCCCTGACTCCCGTCTCAAACTCTTCCACTCGAGACGTTTGATGCGCAATACAGGCCTGGTCATAATCGGGTCGCCCTCATCACCCTTAATCCCTCTTCTCCAGACTACAGGGGAAGAGGGGGCACCTGAGGGGACACCACCAACTCCACCCATCAAAAGGGCGTGTGGTTCTTCTATTGGGTAAGGCTTAATGTACATTAGTCGTTCGAGGGGGGAGGAGTCAAGGGGAATCCTCACTACCTACCTTGGTTGTAACGCTAGCCCAGCTAAAAGAATCGTTATGGGGTTTAGGGTTTGGTGGCTAGGGCGTGCTTGAGGGATAGGAAGGTTTCAGCCATGGAACGCGCAACTCGTAGGGCTGGCTCATTGTCGTAGTAGACGTTAAGCGTGACGAATACAGGCCCTGGCGCGCTCAGGACGTCTTCCATTGCCAGGGCCATTTCCTCGATGTGGTCAAAGACGAAGGAGCTAGAGTAGCCGGCGCTCCTGGCCATGGTGGGGAAGTCCAGGGCATCCAGCCCTGGGATAGAGGAACCGCCGGTGGAGGCGTGGCCGCTATCTCGAAATAGAAAATGCACCAGGTTGCCAGGCCCAAGAGTCCCGACAGTCGTCAGAGAGCTGACGTTGGAACGAAGGGTGGCGTCGGACTCCAGGGCGAGGATGCGGTGATGGGGCCGGGCGAGGGCGAGGCCCAGGGCGACGGCGGTTACGCGCTCTGGGCAGTCGGTCAGGTCCAGGTCAAGGTTTCGGCACTGGGAGGCGGGCGTCCAGAGGTCGAGGGCGCGGGATGAGGCGACGGCGATGGCGTCGCCACGGTGGAGGCTAATGATTCGGGCGGCCTCGTCGGCGGGCATCATGGTCGGGGACCGTCCGATAGACCACGGCTTCGGGTGAACAACCACATGCCGGCCAGGATAACCAGCGCGCCGACTATGCCAAAAATGATGTTGTCGTCAAGGAAGGCCTTATAGAGGAGCCAAAAGCCTAAGGCCAAGGCGCTCATCCCAGCGACACGCCCGCCGATGGAGTCCAGGAACTGCTTCTTCACGCGCAGCTAACTGCTCTTCTGCAGGAGCTCGCGGACTTCGTTTACCGCGACGCCGGTACCGCGCCGGGGACGCTCCCGGAATTGCACCGGAATGTTCTCTATCTCGGGTTTGACGCGAAGATTGACCATCACCGGCCCTTTTTTCTGCAGGACCTGGGCGATGTTGGAGGCGAAGTCCTCCAGGTTGTCGAACTCATATGCGGAGGCGTAGCCCGCGCTCAGGGCCATCTCTTTGAAGTTCAGCTTGCCCTCGGCGGGGATAGGCTGGCCGCCGGTGACGGCGTAGCAGCCGTTCTCGAAGACGAAGTGATAGAAGTTGGCCGGGGCTTTTTCGGCGATGGTGGTGAGGGTGCCCAGGTTCATCACAAGGCTGCCATCGCCATCGAGGATGAAGACTTTCCTTTTGGGCTGGGCGAGGGCGAGGCCGAGGGCGAAGGAGGAAGCTTTGCCCATGGCGCCGCCCAGGGGGATGTCCAGGGACTCGTTGTGGGTGACAGTGGGCCAGCCGAATCGTGGGTTGCCGGCGCCCATGGTGGGGACGACGAAGGCGTCGCCACGGTGTTTTTCGATGACACGGCAGGCGTCCTGGTTCTTAATCATTGGGACCTCCTATGCTGATGAGTGGAAGATACATGGGATAAACGCAGCGTGATGGGTGGAGGTGATAAAGGATCGTGCCTCTAGGGTTTACCCCTCACCTTAATCCTCTCCCACAAGGGGAGAGGAAAGAAGAAGTAAAGCCCTCTGTTCTATTAACGATGCCTCCTTTCAAGACCAAAGGGCTAGGAGCCGTATTCGGTGCCCATGAGGACGGCGACAGGCTTGGAGGTACGCTCCGCTTCCTCCAGAGCAAGAGATATGCGGGAGGCGTCCTCATCGGTCTCGATGAGGTAGTAGTTGACGCCCCAGGCGTGAAGGATGTGCTCGATGAACTTGGCGGCGGAGTCGCGGGTGACGCCGTGGCGGTCCCAGCCTCGATAGCCGATGAGCATGACCAGGGGCTGGTTAATATCCAAGCAGAGGCCTCGGATAGAGTCGCCGGACTCAAAGACGCCGGTGTTCTGAATAAGAGCCACGGGCTTTTTCCCGCCCACCCACAGGCCGGCGGCGATGGCCATGGTCTCGCCCTCGCGGGCGACGGGGACGAGGCTCATGGTCGGCTCCGACATAAGCTGCTGGTACATGAAGTTTGTCTCGCTATCAGGGAGCCAGACCACGTGGGTGATTTTGTTTTTCTTCAGCTCTGAAATGATGGCCTGGGGATGCAGTACAGCCTCGGGAAGGGGTTGTTTCGTCGTCATCCCTCACCTCCACAACGCGTTGGGGTAAGGGCAATTATAGGGACAGCGGTGGAGGCTTACAACCTGGAGGAATTTTCCGATGTGAGGGCGTCGATGGCGGCGGCGATGCGTTGGAGACACCGTTCACGGCCCAGGACTTCCATGGTCTCGAAAAGGGGAGGGGAGACGGTGGCGGCGGTGACGGCCAGTCGAAGGAGGCCGAAGAATTGCCGCGGCGAGAGGCCTAACTGCTCGCCCAGGGCGCGGAGCCTTTCTTCGAGGGTCTTGGAATCGAAGGCGGGAGCAGCTTTTAGGTTATCCAGAGTGCTGTTTAGAGCAGGCAAGGCACGGGAAGTATCCATAGCCTTTTGCATCTCTTTGACGTTGGGCGTGAAGCCCTGGTCGAAGAAGAATGAGATAAGGGATGCGGCCTCAGCCAGGTTTTTGAGGCGCTCGTGGATGAGGGGAAGGATGCGCAGAAGGTAGTCCTGGTCGAGGGGCTGAGGGATGCCGGCGGGCGGGTAAGCTTTCCAGAAGTCCAGCAAGGCCTGGCAAAGCTGCTCTTTATCCAGGCTGCGAATGTAGACGCCGTTCATCCAGTCCAGTTTTTCGATGTTGAAGATGGCGGCGGACTTGACGACGCGTTCCAGGGAGAAGTTCCCCTGGAGGGCGCGGCGGTCCATAACCTCCGTCTTATCGTCCAGGGACCAGCCGAGGAGGGCCATGAAGTTCAGCAAGGCGTCGGGCAGGTAGCCCTTCTCTCGATATTCGAGGACGGAGGTGGCGCCGTGGCGCTTGGAGAGCTTGGAGCGATCCGGCCCCAGAATCATGGGCATGTGGCCGAAGAAAGGGGGCTGCCAGCTAAAGGCCTCGTAGAGCTTGAGGTGTCGTGGAGTGCTGGGGAGCCACTCCTCGGCGCGGAGGACGTGGGTAATCTTCATGTGATGGTCATCCACCACGTTGGCGAGGTGATAGGTGGGGAAGCCGTCGGACTTGAGCATGACAAAGTCGTCGATAAGCTCGCTTTGCCAGGAGACCTCGCCCCGGATGAGGTCATCGAGGCGGATGATGCCTTCGTCAGGCATGTGGAAGCGCACGACGGAGGGTGTGCCGGAGGATTCCAAGACTTGTTTTTCGTCGGGGGCGAGGCGGAGGCAGCGGCCATCGTAGCCGGGGGGCTGCTTGTTTTGCATCTGCTCTTTGCGCATAGCTTCGAGGCGCTCAGGGGTACAGAAACACCGGTAGGCGTGGCCGCAGGATATGAGAAAGTCGACGGCGTCTTTGTAAATAGTGAGGCGCTGGGACTGGAGATAGGGCTTGTAGGGGCCGTCAACCTGGGGGCCTTCGTCCCAGTCGATGCCTAGCCACTTCAAGGATTCGAGGATGCCTTCCAGGGCGCCGGGCACTAGGCGCTGCTGGTCCGTGTCCTCGATTCGCACGATGAACTTGCCGCCGTGGCGGCGGGCGAAGAGCCAGTTGAACAGGGCGGTGCGGACGTTGCCAATGTGAGGCTGGCCCGTGGGGCTGGGCGCAAATCTAACTCTAACGGACATGGCTTTGGAAGTGGCCTCCTTAGGCAGATTTTATCATGGGTTCTATATATGCAGCGGCAGTGACTAAGGAACCGACCACACCACCCTCCACCACGACCCATCTCTAGCTCTACCCACAAGACGTAGGATTCTGATTACATTCCTGATCATAAGCGGTACTACTTCATCACCCTTAATCGCTCTTCTCCTTTCTGAGAAGAGGGAAAGAAAAAGAGACACCACAACCCCCTCCTTCGACCAGGCTCAGGACAGCGTCTAACTCCCCCTTCGCCTTTCAGGCCGAAGGAGGAGTACCAGTCCAGCCCCGAATTCCCATCTGATCAGATGGTTTGCAGCTTCTCATAAACCAGCCCATCATAGAAGAAAACGAAGGCTTGGAACCTCCGTTAATGCGTATCACACGTTCACGGGGGAGATGACCAGGGGGGCGAGAGCCTCACTACCTTGCCCTGTTTGTAGCACGCCCAAGCAAATCGTTTTCTACCACGCCTGCGCCGCCCACTGATTCCAGCAGGCAGCGTAACTCGTCGGGCAGGGGGGACTGGAAATCCTGCCACTGGCCACTGATGGGATGGGTGAAGCCGAGTTTGTGGGCGTGGAGGAAGTGACGGGATATACCCACATTCTTGCCGCTGTATAGCGTGTCGCCGACTAGGGGGTGGCCGAGATGGGCCATGTGGACCCGGATCTGGTGGGTGCGGCCGGTTTCGGGGCTGGCCTCGACTAAGGTGTACAGGTCGCATTGCCACAAAACGCGGTATCGGGTGCGGGCGTGGCGGCCCCAGGAGAGGACGGCCATTCGCTTTCGATGCCGCTGGTCGCGGGCGATGGGGGCGTCGACGACGCCTTCTTTGGATTTTACGCGGCCATGGACCAGGACTAGGTAGCCTTTCTTTATGGAGCGCTCTTTTAGCTGCCGCGATAACTCTCGATGGGCTTGCTCGGTCTTTGCGACCATGATGAGGCCGGAGGTGTCTTTGTCCAGCCGATGGACTATTCCTGGCCGCTGCTCTCCGCCGATGCCGGGCAAGTCGGGATACAAGGCCAGGAGGGCGTTGACCAGGGTGCCGGATGGGTGGCCGGGCGAGGGGTGGACGGTGAGGCCGGCGGGCTTGTCCACTACCAGCAAATCGTCATCCTGATAAACGATGTTCAGGGGGATAGACTCCGCCGCCAGCCCAGCCGGGGCGGGGTCTGGTATGGTGACAGAAACCAGATCGCCGACGCGAACACGGTCGCTGGGGAGGTGCAGGACGCCGTTGAGGATGACGCGGCCCTGCTTTATGAGGCGCTGGGCCTGGGCACGGCTAAGGTTGAGGTCGGTGGCGGTGAGGAAGAGGTCCAGGCGTCGAGAGTCCTGGCGAGCGGTGAACTCCCTAGTCTTCATCGGTAGGACGGGCTGGGGGGCGGGTTTCCTGGGGGGCGGAGGTCGGAGGGGAGTCGGTGGGCTGGGCTGGGGGCGGGTTGGGGCCGGCGTCCAGGGGAGGAGATGGCTCCGTTTGGAGTCGCGCGTCAGTGTCTTGCGCTTTCTTTTCGTCTTTATCCCCCGAGAGGATGAACACAGCGATGAGGATGATGATACCGATGACGATGGAGGCGTCGGCGAGGTTGAAGACGGGCCACCAGGCTAGCTGCACAAAATCGGTGACCTGGCCGAAGCGGAGCCGGTCCGTGAGGTTGCCAATGGCGCCGCCGAGCTGCATGCCGAGGCTGAGCCGCAGCCAAGGGCTTGGGAAGGGCTGATGGCGATAGACCAGCAGGAGCACGCCCATGCCGATGAAGGAGGCGATGATGAGGAGGATGGTCTGGTCTGGGAAGAGGCCGAAGGCGGTGCCGGTGTTATAAGTGCAGGTAAGCCGGAAGGAGCCTTCCTCAGGAATCGAGCGGGAGGGACAGAGGTTCTCCTCGGCCCAGTACTTGGTGACCTGGTCCAGGAGATAGATGATACCGATGACGGGCAGGAGGAGCCAGTCCTGATACCAGGGGACTTTCAGTTTTTTGGGGAGGTGAGGGTGGGCCATTAAATCAGATTAACGTATCGATGAAGAATTGGGAAACGATGGCGGCCACCTCGCCCTCGCGTCCGCGCCAGAAATGGTTGGCGCGGGGAACCAGATGGAACCGCACGTCACCCTTGAGGCCAGCGACGCGCTCCCGGATGGTGTGGGTGCGAACCTGGGTGTCGTCCTCGCCGACGACGAAGAGGGTTGGCGATTTGACCTTAAACCTCAGGGGGCGGTCGACGGCGCCGCTGGGCGGCGAGACGATGGCGAAGGAACGCGCCCTGGGGTAAGCGGGGAGGACGGACATTAAAACCATAGCGCCGAAGGAGTAGCCAGCGACGCCAATCTTTGACTTATCCACGCCCGGCCATTGAGTCAGGAAATTCATGGCCGCGTCCAGGTCCTTGGCCTCACCCTTGCCGTTGTCGAAGGAGCCCTGGCTGCCGCCCACGCCTCGAAAATTAAATCGAAGGGATACGATGCCTGAGAGGGCCAGGGAGTGGCTGATGGCGGCTACGACGGGGTTGTCCATGTCGCCGCCGTAGAGAGGGTGAGGATGACATATCACCACGCCGGGGGGGCTGTCTTTAATGACAGCGGGAGAGGTGATGACGCCTTCCAGGTCCAGCTTGCCGCTTCGCACCGAGATAGAGGTATGGCGGAGGGATTCCATCAACGACCATATTAGGTGCGCGGCTTGGCCTTTGACAAGGCTGACTGTTAGAATAGCCAGAGTTTTCCGCAGGGAGGGCGGCATGGGTTTCATTGACCTTCGCAGCGACACCGTGACCAAGCCTACGGAAGCTATGCGCAAGGCGATGGCGGAAGCGGAGGTGGGCGACGACGTTTACGGGGAAGACCCTACGGTCAACCGGCTGGAAGCCCTGGCTGCCGATAAGATGGGAAAAGAGGCGGCGCTTCTGGTGAGCAGCGGCACCCAGGGAAACCTCTTGGGGGTCCTGTCTCAGTGCCGCAGCGGCGACGAGATTATCGCGGGGGCCAACAGCCACATATTCTGGAATGAGTCGGCAGGGGTGGCTACTCTAGGAGGCGTCCAGATCCACCTAGTCCCAAACCAGCCGCAGGGCGCCCTGGCACCGGGCGACGTAGAGAAGGCGATTCGTCCTAAAGGGAACCCGCATTTCCCGCCGACACGGCTGTTATGCCTGGAAAACACGCAGAACCGCAGCAACGGTGGGGTGATGACGGTGAGCGAGACCAAGGCGGTGTGCGATTTGGCTCACGGACACGGCGTCCGGGTGCATATGGACGGCGCGCGGATCTTCAACGCCGCGGTTTATCTGGAAGCGCCGGTGGACAGGCTAGTGAAGGATGTGGATACTGTGACCTTCTGCCTGTCTAAAGGACTAAGCGCGCCGGTTGGTTCCATGCTCTGCGGCTCAAAGGAGTTCATTGGTGAGGCGCGTCGATGGAGGAAGATGGTGGGGGGAGGAATGCGGCAGGCGGGGGTTATTGCGGCGGCGGGGATAGTCGCCATCGAGGATATGGTGGAGCGGCTGGCGGAGGACCACGCCAACGCGCGGCGGCTGTCCCAGGGACTGTCGCAGATCAAGGGCATCATCCACGACCCTAAGACAGTTCAGACAAATATCCTCTTCTTTGATATTGACCCGAAATACGGGACTATGCCAGACTTCGTGAAGCGGGTGGATAAGGAGGGGGTGAAGGTGCATTACGTGTACGGCCGGATACGGATGGTTACGCATCGCCACATCAGTAACGCAGATGTGGACGCGACTTTGAAGGCGGTGGCCAAGGTAACGAAGTCGATGGGCCAGCCTTAGGCACCGATTTCAGTCGATGAAGCCTTTTTTAAGCGTTTTTATCCTTTTGACCCTTTTGACTGTTCTCCTGGCCGGCTGCAAGGGCACGGGCGAGGCGGGGAGCAATAACGGGACACCAGATATTCCCGCAACAGTGCGGGCTGTTCTGGATAAGTACCCTTTTCCCACGCCGCCCGCGACCCTGGACACGGAGGCCCTGGCGGACGAGATCACCCAGCGAGTGCTGGAAGCCCTGGCATCGGTGCCGCCGACAGCGACGCCGACGCCAACGCTGGCGCCTACACTGACGCCAACACCCACTCCGACTCCCACGCCTACACCTACCCCTACACCGACACCTACGCCCACTCCCACGCCGCCAGTCACGCTTACAAGCATTATCCAGAAGACGCTGCCCTCCGTGGTCCGCGTCCAGGCTGAAGGAGCAGACTCAAGCAACATTGGCACCGGAGTCATCTACAGGGTGAATAGGGAGACCGGGAGCGCTTTTGTCTTGACTAATGAACACGTAATACGCGACGCAACTGAGGTAAATGTGATAGTCCGGGAACTCCTGGACTACAAAGCGACGGTAAGGGGAGCGGACCAGCAAAGGGATGTGGCGGTGCTGGAGATATGCTGCAGCCCGGGCTTTACATCGATAGCCCTTGGAGACGCGCTGACACTGCAGCCCGGGACCGATGTCGTCGCCATAGGCTACGCGCTGGACCTAGAGGGCGGGCCGTCGGTAACGAAGGGGGTGGTCTCGGCCAATCGGTACGAGGCGACGGAGGACCGGTGGCTGGTGCAGACGGACGCGCCTCTGAAACCCGGCAATAGCGGCGGGCCGCTAATCTCCGCCGACGGACTGCTGGTGGGCATCAACACCTTCGGCATCCGAGCTATCTACGGCGTCAACGTGGAGAGCTTCGGGTTCGCCGTATCCGAGATAACCTTGAGTAAACTGTTACCTGGACTTGAGGGAAGATCTAGCCCGACTTCCTAGGGTCCGGGACGTTGACCACCATGAAGTCGCCTGCGTTGCGGGCCACGACTAGCTCCACAGGCTCCTTGGTCACGTTCTCTTCGACGTGGATAGTGAGAGGCGGCACGTAGAGGAAGTCACCGGCGCCGGCCTCCAGGGTATGCTGGAGCTTGTCGCCGTAGTACATGCGGATGCGGCCTTTCACGATGTAGATGCCGGATTCGGCGCCGCCGTGGTGGTGGGCGCCGCTGGGCCCGGGAGGCGCGGAGACAAAGCCCATCCAGAAGGACTTGCTATTGGTCAGGTCCGGGGCGATGCCGGCCTGTCGAACCATGCCTGGGGTCTGGGCGGTATTGGCGCTGCGCTGGCCAGGTTTAATGAGTCTGACGGGTTCCATTAGGCCTCCTTTTTCGAGTCGCTTCCTTTAGATTTAACGTCCCGCCACTTATTCAGGCGCTCCTGTGCTTCACCTTCCGCGCCCTGGCCGCTGGGCGTGTAGTAGCGGCGGCCCTTAAGGGATGGCGGGAGATGCTCCTGGGCGGCGAAGTGGCCTTCATACTCGTGGGCATACTTGTACTCCTTGCCGTACCCCATTCTGCGCATCAAGCGAGTCACGGCGTTCCGCAGATGGAGGGGGACAGGCTCATTGCGGGTCTTCTGCACGTCCTCCATGGCGGCGTTGAGGGCGGCGTAGGCGGAGTTGCTTTTGGGACAGGTGGCGAGATAGACGGTGGCCTCGGCCAGGGGGATGCGCCCTTCGGGGAGGCCGATAAGGTGGACGGCCTGCTGGGCGGCGACGGCGATGGCCAGGGCCTGGGGGTCCGCCAGGCCGATGTCTTCGGCGGCGAGGATGATCAGGCGTCGAGCGATGAAGAGAGGGTCTTCGCCGGCCTCCAACATGCGTCCGAGCCAGTAGAGGGCGGCGTCCGGGTCGGAGCCCCGAACAGACTTTATGAAGGCGGAGATGGTGTCGTAATGCTGGTCGCCGGCGCGGTCGTAGAGGATGGCGCGGCGCTGCAGAGCGTCCTCGACGGCGGGCAGCGTCACACGGCGGGCGCCGTTCTCCGACGGCACAGCGGCCTGGGCGGCCAGCTCCAGGGTGTTCAGCGCTACGCGGGCGTCGCCGTTGGACATGTTGACCAGGAAGTCCAGAGCCTCGGCGTCTAATTCAACCCTCAAGTCGCCAAGGCCGCGTTCTGAATCGGTGAGGGCACGCTCCACCAGGGAGCGGATGTGCCGGTCGTCAAGCTGATGGAGAGTGAAGACCCGGCTGCGGGAGAGCAGGGGAGAAATGACCTCGAAAGACGGGTTCTCCGTGGTGGCGCCGATGAGGGTGATGGTGCCGTCCTCGACGTGTGGGAGAGCGACGTCCTGCTGGGACTTGTTGAATCTGTGAATCTCGTCGATGAAGAGGATGGTGCGCTGGTTGTGGAGGGAGAGGCGTTCTTTGGCTTGGGCGATGATTCGGCGCAGGTCGGCCACGCCGGAGGTGACGGCGCTGACAGGCTCGAAGTGAGAGCTGGTCAAGCCGGCGATGAGGTTGGCGAGGGTGGTCTTGCCGCTGCCGGGAGGCCCCCAGAGGACCAGGGAGGGCACCTGGTCGGCCTGGATGGCGCGGCGCAGGACCTTTCCCGGCCCCACCAGATGCTCCTGGCCTAGGAACTCATCCAGGGTGCGGGGCCGCATGCGTGCGGCCAGAGGGGCGTGTTCCTGGCGCCTCTGTTCGCCGCGCTGCTTGAAGATGTCTAGAATCTCCAAGGCTATTCTCCCTGGTTATACATCCAGCCAATCCAAACATGACAATTGTAGCACTTTAGGCCTGTCTTTCTTGTCGTGTTGCTCCCAGCTGGCGGTCATGCTACGGTTTAAAAGTGATACACACGGGTGAAACACAAGCCTCAAGGGCGCCGTGGCGCCCGCTGGACGTATTCCTGGCAATTTTGATGGCCGTAATGGGGATATTAGCCCTGGTGGGCGGGCTTTTCCTGTTGACAGGCGAAGACAACGACGAGTCGCCGGTGGCGCTGAATGGCGCGGTGGCGATCACCAGCGCATTGCTGCTGTTGAGCGCGGCGGCTTTAGGCCCGTTGAAATACAGAGTCGGCATCGGCAGCCTTGGGCTGCGACCGCCCGGCAGGTGGGGTCCGGCGCAAATAGGGCTGCCTGTGCTGGCGCTGACAGTGGTGCTGGTGCTCACGGCCCTTTATGTGCAGGCGGCGGACGCGCTGGGACTGGAGGAGCTTCAGCCGCCGGACCTGCCTTTTGACGAGTACAGTCTCTTATCAAAGATCATCACCGGGATACTGATAGTGGGCGTGGGACCGCTGGCGGAGGAGGTGTTCTTCCGGGGGTTTGTGCTGCCGGGGCTGGCGAATCGATGGGGCACGACTATGGGGGCGATTTTGAGCGCCGCGCTTTTTGCCGTGGCTCACGGCGACATCGCATTGTTCGTGCCGACATTTGCGGCAGGACTGGCCCTGGGGTGGTTGTATCTGCGGACGGGATCGCTTTTCAGTCCTTTTCTCGCCCATGCCGGCCAGAACGCCATCGCCTTCAGCGTTACTATATGGGGGTAGGGTAACGTCACCCTTTGGGGTTGAGGGGCTTTGCACGGAAAGTGTATGTTGATCTCCTTCGGGGCCACCATTCCCTTTGTCCCCTTCCTCTTGACGCGTGATGCAAATTACATTCCTGGTCATAAGTGGGGCACCCTCATCACCCTTTGTCCCTCTTCTCCCGACTACGGGAGAAGAGGGAAATAAAAATAAATTACCACAACCTCCTCTAACTCCCCCTTCGGCCTGAAAGGCGAAGGGGGAGAACCAGAGCAGCCCCCCCCCCATTGCCGCCTGCTAAATGGCTCGCAGCTTCCCATAAACAAGCATATTATGGGAGAAAAATAAGCCCGGAACTTCCTTTAATGTCCATCATACGTTCTTCGCGAAGGGGAAAGAAAAAGGCCACTATACCCCCCTCCTTCGGTCAGGCTCCCCGACAAGTCGAGGGCAGGCAGGACGCTCCGATGGATCGGGCCGATCCTCCTACGGCGGACTGCCCCCTCTTTGAATAAATATCAAGGATGCGGAGACTCCGCGCTAAATGCTCAGTTAAGGTGGCAGAGCGTCTAACTGCCTCTTCATCCCTCAGGGGATACTCGGGACAGGTGCGATTCCATCGGACTCCGCTCCGATTATCATCGGGGTCTTGCGATTGAACAAAGATTAATGTGCTCGACACTGTATGTCAGTTTGGGGCGGAGCATTTCCAGGCCGAAGGGGGAGAACCAGATGGGAGCAGGCCCAAAGGTCCCCGCCGAAATGTTACGCCTCGTATCTATTTCCGGACCAGGGGTACACTGAGTTTTCGTGCAAAGCTGGGGGTGAGGGAGGCTAAGGCCTCAGCGCGGGCATGCTGTGATATACTGCTGTCATTTGGCGCCGAATTCAGTCATGTCCGCCGACCGTATCAAAGAGAAATTCGACAGCATAAAGGCCGAGAAAAGAACCGGTCTTATTCTATACCTAACCACGGGTTTTCCAGACCTGGCGGCTAGCCGGACTCTTGTGCCCGCCCTGGCTGAAGCTGGCGCCGACGCTATTGAGCTGGGCGTGCCTTTCAGCGACCCACTGGCTGATGGCGCGACTATACAGGCTTCCAGCTTTCAAGCGCTTAAGCAGGGTGTCACCTTGCAAGACTGTTTGGATCTGGCGGCAGGACTCAGGCCAAAGGTCCCGGACACGCCGTTAATTCTTATGGGATATTACAATCCTATCTATAGATATGGCCTTGAGAGGTTCTGCAAGAGGGCCCGGGAGGCAACGGTGGATGGGATAATTGTGCCCGACTTGCCGGTGGAAGAAGCGGGGCCGCTGCTGGAGGAGTGCAGGCGTCACAAGATACATCTTATCCCCCTCCTGGCTCCCACCAGCACAGAGGCGCGGATAGAGCAGGCGTGCGCCACAGCGTCGGGTTTTATTTACTGCGTCAGCGTGACCGGCGTGACGGGGTCACGGGAGGCGGTGCCGGCCGACATGCACAGCCTGGTGTCGAGGGTGAGGAGACACACGCCGCTGCCGTTGGCGGTAGGGTTCGGGATATCGAAGCGGGAGCATATGGAGGCGGTGGGGCGGTCGGCGGACGCGGCGATAGTCGGCAGCGCGCTGATTAAGACAATTCAGGAGGCGTCCAGGGACAAGATGCTGGATAGGGCGTCGCGTTTTGTGAGGGAGCTGCGGGGCCTGGAACCCGCGCTGCCACAGGGCGGCGAGTGATGGCAGGGTGCTGGGCTATTCGAGGCGCGACGACAGCGGAGGCGAACACCAAAGAGTCAATCCTTTCCTCCACCAAGGAGCTGCTGCAAACGATTGTCAAAGAGAACCGGATTGAGGCGTCGCAGATAGCGGCGGTCTGGTTCACCACAACATCGGATTTGAATGCGGTATTCCCGGCGCTAGCCGCGCGGCAGATGGGCTGGATGAACGTTGCGCTGCTGTGCGCTCACGAGATGGCGGTGCCTGGAAGCTTGCCCCAATGTATCCGCGTCCTTATACTCGTAAACACCGACAAAAATCCTAAAGAGTTAAAATACGTTTACCTGAAGGAGGCCGTGGGCCTCCGCACTCATGGACTAGAACCGCAGTCTTAGAGACGGCGGCTGAATCGCAGACAAGCCAAATGGAATGGAGATTTTCCGTGATAGTGGTAATGAAGCGGGGCAGCACCCCGGAGCAAATCGAAGCTGTCAAACAGCGCATCGAATCGCATGAGGGCCTGCAGGGGCATCTGTCCGGGGGCGTGGAGCGGACGGTTATTGGAGTAGTGGGGCAGATATTCCCCGAGTTGAAAGACGAGCTGGAGCGGCTGGAAGGCGTGGCCGAGGTTGTGCGAATTTCCAAGCCTTACAAGCTATCGACTCGCGAATTCAGGCCCCACGACACCATGGTGAAGGTTGGCGACGCACTGATAGGCGGGGCCGAGCCTGTGATGATGGCAGGGCCCTGCGCGGTAGAGAGCGAGGACCTGCTGATGGCGTGCGCCGAGCAGGTAAAGTCAGAGGGCGCTAAGATACTTCGCGGCGGCGCGTTCAAGCCTCGCACGTCGCCGTACAGCTTCCGAGGGATGGGTGTCCAGGGCCTCAAGCTGCTGGCCAAGGCGCGGGAGAAGTACGGCCTGCCTGTGGTTACAGAGGTGATGTCTACCGAGGACGTTGGCATGGTGGCATCGTATGCAGACATGCTGCAGATAGGGACTCGCAACGCCCAGAACTTCAATCTCCTGGAGGCCGTGGGAAAGACTCGCAAGCCGGTTTTGCTGAAGCGCGGGTTCTCCTCCTCCTACGAAGAATGGCTGCTGGCTGCTGAGTATGTGCTGTCCGGCGGCAACAATCAGGTAGTGCTGTGCGAGAGGGGCATACGCACCTTTGAGCCTTTCACCCGCTTCACCGTGGATATCAGCGCCGTGCCGGTAATAAAGAAGCTGAGCCATCTGCCCGTGATTGTGGACCCGAGCCATAGCACAGGCTCCTGGGAGCTGGTCACGCCCATTTCCCTGGCGGCCATTGCCGCGGGCGCCCACGGGATTATAGTGGACGTGCATCCCAATCCGACTGTGGCCAAGTGCGACGGCGCGCAGGCATTGACCTTTGACAAGTTCCACGATATGTCGGCCAAGATAAAGGCCGTGAGCATGGCCCTGAAGCCCGCCAAGGTCAAACAGCCAGCCTAGCTAAATCATGGCCTGGGCAATAGGCTTTGACCTGGGCGGCACCAACATGCGGTGCGGCCTGGTATCCGACCAGGGCGAGTTACTAGTCCACCGTACCAGGCCGACGCTGGCGCATCGCGGCCCAGAGGCTGTGATCGCGGACATCGCCGCGCTCATACGGGAAGTCCTACAGGAGGGCGGCAGGCGGGTGGCCGGCGTCGGCATGGCGTCGCCTGGGCCGTTGAACCCCAAGACGGGAGTGGTGCTGAGGACGCCCAACCTTCGATGGAATAACGTGCCGCTGAAGGACAAGCTGGAGCAGGCGCTGGGACTGCCTACAACTGTCGACAATGACAGCCAGATGACGGCCTATGGGGAATGGTGGAAGGGGGCGGCGCAGGGTTACAGCCACGTTCTATGCTTAACCCTGGGTACGGGAGTTGGCGGCGGAGTGCTGATTAATGGCCGGATATACCACGGGTACAGTGGGTCGGCGGGACACATCGGGCACCTGATAGTGGAGCCTGGGGGAGCGCGATGCGGCTGCGGCGCTGTGGGCTGCCTGGAGGCCTACGCGTCGGCGACAGCTATAGCCCGCCGGGCGCGGGAGCGGCTGGCGGAGGGGAGGAAGTCGGTCATCATTAGATGCGCCGGCAATTTAGAGAGCCTTACCTCTTACAATGTTTACCAGGCCGCTTTAGATGGGGACACGCTGGCGTTGGAGATATTTGCCGAGGTGGGGCATTACCTGGCGCTGGCGTTGACATCGGCCATACCGCTTTTCGACCCGCAGGTGGTGGTTATCAGCGGGCAGGCAGCTGAGGCTGGAGACTTTATTTTCAAGCCATTAAGGAAGCGACTAGGAGAGCTGCTGAAGCTGCGGCCCGCGGTGCCTGTACTACCCAGCACCTTGGGCGATGACGCCGGCATTATTGGCGCGGCGGGAGTGGTGTTTTTGGGCGGGCGTCCATCGATTGACTAGCGTATGACTGGAGGTGGTCGACAATGACAAAGCGTACAGCGATTAAGGGCGGATGGGTGGTGGGCTGGGGCAAGAAGGGACATGAGATGCTGGAGGGCGGGTGCGTGGTGACGGAAGGGGACAGAATAGTCTTTGTTGGATTTCCTGATGACCCCGAATGCCCCAAAGCAGATAACACGATAGACGCGCGGGGCAAGATTGTTCTGCCCGGCCTTATCAACATTCATTGCGTCGCGAATATAGACATGCAGGTTCTCGGCATCGATGGACAGGCCTCGGGAGGCGGGTATAACAGGCCTGCTTCGACCATCGATCCATCCACGCCGCATATTTTCACCGACGAGGAGTTCAGGACGAGCGCCGACTTCAGCGTCGCTACGATTTTGAAGAGCGGGGCGGCTTCTTTCGGGTCGGTGGTGACGGGGGCGACGAAGAAGTGGGAGGACGAGGCGCCGGAGATGCATGCGCTGGCGGAGGCGTGCGAGAAGCTGGGGGCAAGGGCGTGGCTGGCGCACACGTACCAGGAGACATCTGACTATACCGAGCCCGATGGGACGCATCGAATAGTGTGGGACAGAAAGAAGGCTGACCAGGGGTTGCAGCACGCCATCGAATTCATAAAGTACCTGAAGGGACGCGCCGATGGCCGCATCAACGGCTTTCTCTTTCCCAAACGGACGGAGCGGTGTTCCGACGATTTGCTAAAGGAGACGCTGCGCCAGTCTAAGGGCCTGGGCGGAGTCCACGTGCGGACGCATTTCGCCCACTCGCTGCAGGAGCAGCGAAACTTTAAGGCCAAGCCTGAGAACAGCAATCGGACTATGGTGGAGTGGCTGCGAGACATCGGCTTCTTGGGGCCGCAGATATGCCTGACACATTCGATATTCATAGCCGGCCATAGCGCTACTGGCGAAGAGGCGGGGGAAGACCTGGAAATCCTGGCGCACAGTAAGACCAATGTATGCCACTGCCCGGTGGTGTATGCGCGGAGCGGTGTGTTTATGGAGTCTTTCAGCCGATACGTGGCGGCGGGGATAAATATGAGCCTGGGGACTGACACCTTTCCTACCGACCTGCTGGAGGAGATGCGAGTCGGCTCACTGGTGTGCAAGGTGGTGGACAGGAAGCGAGAGTCAGGGTTGGTGAAGGAGTTTTTCGACGCGGTGACGGTGAACCCAGCCAAGGCTTTGCGTCGGGAGGACATCGGGCGGCTAGCGGTAGGTTGCAAGGCGGACGTGTCGATTTTCAACCTGCCAGTGATGGATGCGGGGCCAGTGGACGACCCGATGCGCAACCTAGTGCATCATGCCAACCGGCTGAACTGCGATACGGTGATGGTAGATGGGAAGGTGGTAGTGAAGGATGGACATGTGGCAGGGCTGGATGAGGAGGAGCTGGCGCACAAGACGCAGAAGCTGTGGGGGAAGTACAAGTCGGCGCTGGTTGGGTGGGACTATAAGAAGCGGCGCGCAGAGGAGGTGTTCCCGCCGACGCTGCCGGTGAGGCGAGGGCAGGGGAGGTAAAGGCTAGCTACCATCAAAGGCGGCTAGGACCTCTGGAAGCGCCAGGTCAGTCCATAGGGCGTATTGCTTTCCAGAAGGGTGGAGGCCGTCGCTGGCGATAAGGCTTGCGTCCTGCGCCGCTGTGCGCGATATGGGGGTTATGTCAACGTAGCGGGCACCAAGACGCAAGGTCTCATCTCGATTGATGGCGTTGAACTGGTCGATTTCACGGGCGATGAGCGTTTTGTCGCGGCTGGCGGCGAAGGGGGTGACGCCGTAGTCGGGGATGGAGAGGACGAGTACTTTGGGGGCATTGTTACCGGCCAGGGTGACGGCTCTTTCTAACAAGGCGAGGAACTGGCCGCGGTACTCATGGGGGTTACGATTCCGGTACTGGTTGTTTACGCCAATAAGGAGGGTTACGAGGTCATAAGGCGGCTGGAGGTTGGCGGTATCCATAGCTGTGGACAATTCGTCAGTGGTCCAGCCGGTGCGGGCGATGATTTGGGGGTCGGCCATGGGGAGGCCGCTGTCGCGGAGGCGACTCGCCAGCTGGACGGGCCATCGCTGGGAGGGGTCCACGCCTTCGCCGATGGTATAGGAGTCGCCGAGGGCGAGGATACGCAAGGATCCGGCGGGCGTCATGGGAGCGCTATTATCTTCGGAGCCGCCGGCGCAGGCCCCGAAGAATAAGAGCGAGAGAACCGTGAGGCATAAGAATAGGGACTTAGCCTGGCTCCACAAAGGTCAGGACCCGCTTGGGGTTCTCCACCATCATTTTATGGATATGCTTTTCGCTGACGCCGACGCTCCGCAGATATGGGAGGAACTTTTCGAGGACGAAGGAGTAGCCGGTGCCGCCGTAGGCCTTGAGCTGAATCTTTGTACACACGTCCTGGGAGAGCAGGATTTTGTCTTCGAAGCCCTCGTCGATAAGCCTGGGGATGCACTCGGAGACCAGGACATCGTTGGCGACGTCGGGGCCTTTGGGGTTGTAGCCAGGGGGGTCGGGCTTGCGGGCAACGGGGGCGACGACGCGGCCCAGGGTATCGAACTGGACGTAGCAGCCCATGTTAAGCAGCTCCAGCAGGAGGTCGATTTCGGCGGCGTAGGAGTTGCAGTGGCCGAAGATAACGCGCTGGAGGTCGGCGCCCTCTTCGGCGAACATACGGGCCACCTTGGGCTTCTCCCAGTTGAAGCCGCCGCTGTGGAGGCTGATGGCGGCGCCGGTGGCGCGGCTGGCCCAGGCGGCGGAGCGGATGAGCTTCTCTTCGTTGGGAGTTATGGGGTTGCCGTCCAGTCCGACTTCGCCGATGATGCCGGGGCGGATTCCGGTATCGTCCACACCTTCAACCAGATCTTTGATGTTCTGCTCGGCAATCTCTTCGGCGGTGAGCTTGTCCATGAAAGGAGGATGGAAGGACTTTTTGTACCAGTTGGAGCCCATGACCACGTTCAGGCCGGTGGCGTTGGACACTTTGAGGAGGGCGATGGGGTCACGGCCCAGGCCGATGCTGGTGACATCGACAACGGTGTCGCCGCCGAGGTGGCGGAAGTCAGCGACTTCTCGGATGGCGAGGTCTATATCGGTCAGGAGGAAGTTATCTTTGATGGGCTTGCGGTCACGGGCCAGGTGGAGGTTCTCGAGGGTCAGCTTTTCGTCCCAGTGGCAGGCCTCGGTGGCGGGGGCGTTGAAGGCGGGCTTCTTGTCGTGCCAGAAGTCGATGAAGATGTGCTCGTGCATAATGGTGGCGCCGAGTTTGGCGGGGTCGATGACGCCGTTTACGGATATGGCCTTGCCGGCCATGTTAGGGATTTTGCGGGGGGTGAGTTTTTTTCCGTTTGCGCGCTTAGCCATGGGGCCTCCTAAATGTCACTTCTTGTTAACTATAGAACCGATTGAGTATGGCATCTCCAACTAAGCACCACACTTTCCTCATTCGGGTCCACCATCCCCTTTATCCCCTTCCTCTTCGGGAAGGGGAAGGAAAAATAAGGAACCACAACCCCCTTTAACTCCCCCTTCGCCTTCCAGGCCGAAGGGGGAGAACCAGAATAGGAGTGGGCATGGGATTCCTCTGTCACCACTTTGTACAAAATGAGACGGTTAAATAACTACTTAGCCTTGATCCCGCCCTTGAAGACGGCGGCGACTTTTCGCAGGTCTTTTATCTCCTTGAGGGGGTTGCCGTCTACAACCAGGATGTCGGCCTCTTTGCCGGCTTCCAGCGTGCCGACGAGCCGGTCCATGCCGATGGACTTGGCGGATTCGCGGGTGGCGGAAAGGACGGCGTCCATGTTGCTCAAGCCAAGACCCGCCATGTCTTCTACTTCCCACTGGAAGTAGCCCATGGGGTAGTTGCCCCAGCCCGAGTCCGAGCCTGACACCAGCTTGACCCCCATCTCGATGTATCTCCTGCAATAATCCTGTCGGTTGTGAATGCGCCGCTTGGTGGAATCCAAGAGGGCCACCTCTGGCGGGGTGAGACCCTGGGCCTTCTGCTTGGCCTCCAGGACGGTCACGGTGGAGTTGCCGACTCGCAGGGTGGGGTTGACCCAAACGCCCTGCTTGGCGATGCGCTCCGCGACTTTGGGGTGGAACTTATAAGTGCCGTCAGGCTCATGGAAGGTGCCGTGGATAATCATGTTGACGCCAGCATCCAGGGAGTTGACCATGCCCTGGGTGGCTGAGCAGTGGGCACCCACCAGCTTGCCGAAGTTATGGGCTTCGTAAGTGAGGACACGGAGCTCGTCCACGCTGTAGGAGGGGAGGCTGGAGTAGGAGGAGCGGGTGCCGCCGCCGGTGGTCATAACTTTGATCCAGTCCACGCCTTCTTTTATCAATCGACGCACGGCTTCGCGCACACCGTCCACGCCGTCGGCCTCGCCGTTCATGGGCCAGCAGTGGCCGCCGGTGATGGTGACGGGCCGGCCGCTGATGACCATTCGGGGGCCGGGGATGAAGCCGCGCTCGATGCCCTGCTTGAGATACATAGCGGTCATATTCTTGGCGCCGTTGTCCCGGGCGGTGGTGACGCCGGACTCCAGGTGTTTGCGGGCGTTCCAGGCGGAACGGAGCATTAATATTTCGTCAGGCTCCGCGCAGCCCTCTTCGACGGCGGTGCCGTCGCCTGGGAGGTTGGTGTGGGTATGGACGTCCACCAGGCCGGGCAGGACTGTCTTACCGGTGTAGTCGAAGGTTTCCACCCGAGCGCCCTCGGGGGCTTCCAGGTCTTTTTCAGCGCCTACCCATTTAATTTTGGAGCCTTCAACAAGAATTGCGCCGCGCTCTAGGGGTTTGGCCTGTATGGAGTCGATGATTCTCGCGCCTTTGATGACTTTGAATGCGGCTGGGCTCATGATGCACCTCCCGAAGTGGACTGGTACTGGAGAACCAAAACGCCCATAACATACCCAGGGAGTGAGTAAAATGCAAGGGAGCCCAAGGAATAGGGCCGTCCGCCTACGGGGGACGGCCCTATTGTCAAAGCGTTTCTTTTCTGACTACTTAACCTGGGCCTGAATCCATTCCAGATATCGAGCGGTGCCGAAGTTGGAGAAGTTGGCCTCATGCTTGGCAATGATGGCGGGGTTGTAGGCAATGGAGGAGAAGACCCACACCAAGGGTATGCTGAAGCCCTTCTGAAGCCAGGCATCGGCAAACTTTATGGCCGCGGCGTCGCGGGTGGCTATTGTCGTGGCGGAGCGGCAGGCGGTCCAGAGTTCGTCCACCTCAGCCCACTCTCGATAACCTAGGCCCAGGGTCCAGACGAAGTTGAAGCTGATGCGATTGCAGATGGGGCTGTATCCGGGTGAGGAGCTGTACATCCAGTTAGGTGTATCAGCGGCCACAGCTTTGGCGCGGAAGTCGGCGAAGTCGTTGTCCGTTTCCAATCTGGCCGTGACGCCAATGGCGGCGAAGTATTTGACCATGGCTTCGCAGTGGCCCGGCCAGTCAGGGATAACGTTGTGGCTGCGCAGGCAGTTGAGGCGGGTTGTGAAGCCGTTGGGATAGCCGGCCTTGGCCAGCATGTCCTTGGCCTTGGCCACGTCAAAGGGGTAAGGCCAGCCGCCCTCTTTGCCGGTCTTGCCGTTGGGGCCCGGGACAGGGGCCCATCGGTCCTGCCAGTCGGTGCGCCAGGTGGGGTATTCGTCCACCAAGGGGAAGCCCTCACCATTATAGAAAACCTGGTTGAACTCAGTACGATTAATGGCGTGGTTCAACGCAACTCGGACTTCCGGCTTACGCAAGGGGTCGTTGGGGTCGTAGCCCTTACGAGCGCCGCAGGCAGACTGCCCTTGGGGCGGCTTGCCGTCCACGCAGTACCATTCAGGGCGGTAGTGGATGAAGGTAACGCCCTGGTTCACGCTGGGCAGGGTGCTCTTCTGAATTCTAAAGCCGCCTTGAAGAATCTTGGCCCGCTGGTCCTGCACCAGGGGTATCATGTCGGCTTCTTTGGCGAAGAGCATGGCCACACGAGTGGCGGCTTCTGCTATCTGGAACATCTGAACTTCTTCAAAGTCGGGAGTTTTGCGCCAATGGTTGGCGACCCGCTTGTGGAGGTAGTACTGGTTTATCTGGCGTTCCACGAAGGTGAAGGGGCCGGTGCCGATGGGGTCGGCCTGGTAACCTTCCTCGCCACCTACGGCGGTCCAGTGGTCTGCGCTAAGAATGCCAGATTCCCATACGTCTGAAACGTTGAAGCCCAAGTCCAGGTTGACATTGGGGGAGGTAAGCACAACGGTGTAGTCATCGGGAGTCGCCCAGTTGGCAGGAAGGCCGAAGAGGCTTTCCCATCGGGCGGGGCTCTGGGAGAGCTTAGTATTAACAACACCCTTTTCGCCGATGAGGAGGTCCCAGGATAGGAGGACGTCTTTGGCGCTAAAGGTGTCGTTGGTGGCCTTGCCGTCCTTGTAGAAGGGGACGTTCCTCTTCAAGTTGAAGGTCCATGTCTTGCCGTCAGCGGCGACGGACCATTTTTCCGCCAGCTCGGGTATCTCTTCGTTGCTCTTGATATCATGGCCGATGAGATGCTCGTAGGCGGGCATCTTGGACCAGGTGACCTGGTTTCCAGCGTAGGGCACGGTGTACTGGTGGGCGTCCGGCGAGTTGACTATTCGCAGCCTTGCCTGCACGGGAACTCTGGCCGCGGCAGTGGGTGTCCTAGCGGCGGTAGCAGTGGGAGAGGGTGTTGTCCCCGATCCAGTAGTGGCGGTGGGAGATGGAGTAACCCCTGGCCTGGTGGTGGCTGTGGGTGTCTCGTCATCGCCGCAGGCGGCGATGGTGAAAAGGGCTGCCAGGATAGCGATCAGGAACCAGGGAATTATAAAACGAGGCCTACCTGGACTCCGAAGGGAACTCAAATTGCACCTCCTAAGTTAATGTATCTGAGGCAGAGGGTGATGAGCGCAAAAGCTACTACGAAGCGCAAACTACTACCATTCGTATCAAAAGTCAACCAGACACTAGCTAAATAACGTGACAGTAGGTTTGTGATGGCTTTAAATCAGATTTAAGCACCAATTTGACGAATAAGGACATATTTTAGCCATCAGAAAGCGCGAATCGGCGTATACAAGGCGGGCTTCATATTAACGGAGTATTTAAGGGTCACGGTAAGAGCTTCCAGAGGGAAACTGTTTAAGAGAACAACCTTGTGTTCTCCGCTGGAAGCGACGGTTACTTCCAGGGAGCCGCTGGACTTGTCGCTCTGGTTCGCAAGCTCATTGCCGTCAACGTCCAGGACGGCAATCCGGATAGCGCGCTCCTGGGCGGCGGTGCCGCCGAACCCGGGGCTGACGCGGACCTCGGCTTTGTATTCAACTTTCAGGATATCCCCTTCTTTAAGGGTTAGCGGCACCTCCTCAAATCGGCCAGCACCAACAAATATTCTTTCCTCTTTCGAGAGCGATGTCGAATCCGAATTCGAGCCTGTGCCGGAGGGGGCGTTGGTGGCAGCACCGGCGGTTGGAGTGGAGGCCGGGCTATCACCACAGGCGACCGAGAGAAGGGAAGCAAGAAGGAGGGCGGGTAGGAAGGCGTTACGAATGAGAATAGCGAGGCGTGGATGAAGGTGAGGAGTCCTGGCAAACCTCTGGGTGGGCTTGGCTTCGCCCATAATTCACCTCATAGGGAGAATCGGGAAGAGGCCTGGTCACCAGAAAACTAGATGGTGGGCGATAGAGGACTCGAACCTCTGACCTTCGCGATGTCAACGCGATGCTCTAACCATCTGAGCTAACCGCCCGTACTGGTAAGTGTGCCAGCTATCTAATTTGGCGTCAAGACGCGTTTAGGTGTTATTGGCTTTGGACACAGCCAATGAGAAGGGGCCATTCGACTTGCATGGCCCCTATGGTTATCTATTGCTAAGGCTACTTGTCTTCGGCCTCAGCCTCTTCCGATTCTTCCTCCGAATCCTCATCCGTGTCCACTGACTCGTCATCCAAATCGTCGTCGGAATCGGCCTCGATCTCATCTTCGTCATCGATGAGGCTGGCCTTGGGCTCCTGGCCGTTGCTGGACTCATCGTGGCCGTTGGTGAAGCGGGAGGCAAGCTCCTCTACCATGGCGCTGCTGAGCATCTCGCTCTCGGCGCCGGGGAGGGCCAGGCCTTCCGTACCAAAGGGCTCGCTGACTGGGGGCAGGGCGGTCTGGGACCGGGCGGGAATGAGGCGTCCGATGATGACGTTCTCTTTCAGGCCCTGGAGATGGTCGACGGCGCCGCTGGCCGCAGCCTCGGTCAGGACTCTAGTCGTCTCCTGGAAGGAGGCGGCGGCCAGGAAGCTCTCGGTAAGCAGGGACGAGCGGGTGACGCCCAGGAGGCCGGGGCGGGCGGTGGCAGGCTCGCCGCCCTCAGCGAGAACTTGGGCGTTTTTGGCCTGGAAGTCGAAGATGTCAACGGTGGCGCCGGGGATGTATTCGGTGTCGCCTGGGGTGTCCACCTGGACCCGGCGGAGCATCTGCCGGACAACGACTTCGATGTGGCGGTCATGGATAGTGACGCCCTGGGAGCGGTAGACCTTCTGGACCTCCACGGCCAGGTAGCGTTCTACTTCCTCTTTGCCTTTGATGCGGAGAATCTCGTGGGGGTTGAGGGGGCCGGCGGTGAGGGCATCGCCAGCTTTGACCTGGTCGCCGTCCTTAGCTAAGAGAACGGCGGAAGCGGGCACCATGTACTCGCGTTCCTCTATATCGGCCCACACGACGGAGATGTTCTTGCCTTTGATTTCCACGAGACCGCTGACGTTAGCCACGATGGGCTTGGCAGGTTCCTTGGGCTCCTTCTTGGTGGCTACGGGCGCAGCTAGGGTGTCGCCGGCCTGGACTTCCTGGCCGTCGGATACCACTAGCTCCAAGCCTTTAGTCAGCGAATAGTCTTCCTGGTACTCTTCCTTGCTGACAACGCGAAGCCTTCGACCCTCGGTCTCATCCTTAACTTCCAGGATGCCATCGATATCCGAAAGGACGGCGGCGCCCTTAGGTATGCGGGCCTCGAATATTTCTTCAACCCTGGGGAGGCCGCTGGTGATGTCCACGCCGGCGATACCGCCAGTATGGAAGGTCCTCATGGTCAACTGAGTACCGGGCTCCCCGATGCTCTGGGCGGCGATGATGCCTACAGCGTCGCCCATCTTCACCAGCCGGCCGGTGGCGGGGCTGCGGCCGTAGCACATGCGGCACAGGCCACGATGGGCCTGGCAGGTGAGGGGCGAGCGGACGTGGATGTGGGGTATCTCCAGGCCGGCGATTTTCTTCAGCGCCGCTTCATCGATTTCCTGGTCCTTGTCTACAAGGATCTCGCCGGTCTGAGGGTGAACAATGGGCGACGCGGCCCTCCGGCCCAGGGCGCGCTCTTCCATGGACGCCACCAGCGGGTCGCTGGCGACGGCGTAGAGCCACACGCCTTCCGTGGTCTCGCAGTCCTCCATCAGGATTATTACGTCCTGGCACACGTCGGTCAGGCGGCGGGTGAGGTAACCCGAGTCGGCGGTACGGAGGGCGGTGTCGGCGAGGCCTTTGCGGGCGCCGTGGGTGGATATGAAGTATTCAAGGGCGGTCAAGCCTTCCCGGAAGCTGGACTTGATGGGAAGGTCGATGATGCGGCCCTTGGGGTTGCTCATGAGGCCGCGCATGCCGGCCATCTGCTTAATCTGAGCGATGTTACCTTTGGCTCCGGAGGTGGCCATCATGGAGATGCCGCCGAAGCTCTTCATCTCTTCCTTAACGATCTGCTCCATGGTGTCGCTGGCTTTTGTCCAGGCGGACACGGTGTGGGAGTACCGCTCCTCCTCGGTCATGAGGCCCTGCATGAAGTCTTCTTCATAAGCCTTCACCTGACTAATGGCTTCATCGATGACGGCCTTCTTGCGAGGGGAGACCTGGATGTCGTTGATGCCGATGGTAATGCCGGAACTCATGGCGTATTTGAATCCCAGGGCCTTGATGCGATCCAGCACCTTGGCGGTCTCAGCGTTGCCTAGGACGCGGTAGCATTCCGCCGTGAGGGCTTTGAGGCTGCCCTTGTCCATGAGTCGGTTCTTGTATTCGATTTCAGGAGGCAGCACCTCGTTGAAGAGGATGCGGCCTACGGTGGTGTTAAGCCAGCCTTCCTTCTGCTTGGGGTCCCAGACCTTGACTTCGGCCTGGAGGTCAACGTGGCCGAACTCGTGGGCGAGGCGGGCTTCATCGAAGGAGAGGAAGGACTTGCCGGCGCCTCTGCCGTTGGGCCGCATGTCGGTTAGATAGAAGCAGCCGAGGACCATGTCCAAGGTGGGGGTCACCAGAGGCTCGCCGGAAGCGGGGGAGAGCATGTTGTGAACACTGAGCATGGTCTCCTTGGCTTCGCGGACCGCCATTTGCGACAGGGGGACATGGACAGCCATCTGGTCGCCATCGAAGTCAGCGTTGAAGGCGGGGCAGACCAGAGGGTGGAGCTGGATGGCGCTGCCTTCGATTAGCACGGGCATGAAGGCCTGGATACCCAGCCGGTGAAGGGTGGGCGCGCGGTTAAGGAGGACGGGCCGCTCCTTGATGACCTCTTCGAGTATGTCCCACACCTCGCCTCGCGCACGCTCGACCATTCGCTTGGCGCTCTTGATGTTGGGTGCGATGGCCAGCAAGACCAGGCGGTGCATGACAAAGGGCTTGAAAAGCTCCAGGGCCATGCGCTTGGGCAGGCCGCACTGGTGCAAGTCCAGCTCGGGGCCAGCAACGATGACGGAGCGGCCTGAATAGTCCACACGCTTGCCCAGGAGGTTCTGACGGAAGCGGCCCTGCTTGCCTCTAAGCAGGTCAGACAGAGACTTGAGCTTGTGGTTATGGCTGCCCTGGATGGGCCGGCCTCGCCGACCGTTGTCGATAAGGGCGTCGACGGCCTCCTGCAGCATGCGCTTTTCGTTTCGAATAATAATCTCGGGAGCGCCGAGTTCCATGAGGCGCTTGAGGCGGTTGTTGCGGTTAATGACGCGGCGGTAGAGGTCGTTGAGGTCGCTGGTGGCAAAGCGTCCGCCGTCCAACTGCACCATAGGTCGGAGTTCCGGCGGCAGGACGGGCAGGACCTTTAGGACCATCCATTCCGGCTTGTTGCCGCTCTTGCGGAAGGCCTCAACCACACGCAGGCGCTTGATGGCCTTCTTGCGGCGTTGGCCGGAGGTAGACTGCATCTCCTGCCAAAGCTGCTCGCGGAGGGCTTCCAAGTCGATGCCCTTGAGGATTTCCAGCACGGACTCGGCGCCCATGCTGGCATGGAAGACGCTGCCGTAGCGCTCCTTGAGCTCGCGATAGCGGCTTTCAGTGACCAGTCGGAGGACGCGCAAGTCATCAAGCTCATCAACGCGGGCTTCGTATTCGATTTCGACCTGGGCGATCTCCTCGTCGAGGGTGTCCCTGACCTGGTCCACCTGCTTCTTGATATCTTTAGGAAGGTCCAGAGGCTCGCCGTCATCAGCTTCTGAAGCGGTGATTTCCTCCTCGGTCTTGCCTGTGATCTGGACAAGCTGGGCCATAGCGGCGTCCTTGAGCTTTTTGACCTCAGCATCAAACTTCTCTTTCTCCGAGTTGAGGGCCTGGGTGCGGGCCTCCTCATCGACGGAGATGATCACATGCTGGGCGAAATACAGAATGCGCTCCAGGTTCCTGGGCGAGAGGTCCAGCAGGAGGCCAAGCCGGCTGGGCGTGCCCTTGCTGAACCAGATGTGGGCCACGGGAGCGGCGAGTTCAATGTGACCCATACGCTCACGGCGGACCCGGGAGCGGGTGACTTCCACGCCGCAGCGGTCGCAGATGACGCCGCGGTAGCGGACGCGCTTGTACTTACCGCAGAAGCATTCCCAGTCCTTGGTGGGGCCGAAGATGCGTTCGCAGAAGAGGCCGTCTTTCTCAGGCCTCAGGGTGCGATAGTTGATAGTCTCCGGCTTGGTGACCTCGCCGTGGGACCAGCTGCGAATCTGTTCAGGCGAAGCGACAGATATTCGAATGGCGTTAAAACTAGCCGAGTGGACTTCGCTTCTTTCTGCTATGCCTACCATTGTTTTTCTCAGTCCTTGTATAAGTTAATCGCCTTCAATCTTCATGGTCTCTTTGGAGTCACCGGGGAGGGCGGCGGGTTCATCTTCGTGCAGCAGCTCTACGGCCAGACCAAGACTCTGAAGCTCCTTGACCAGCACGTTGAAGGACTCCGGGATGCCGGGCTGCACTATATCCTCACCCTTGACTATGGCCTCGTAGGTCTTGACGCGGCCCGAGACGTCGTCCGACTTGACGGTCAGCATCTCCTGAAGGTTAAAGGCGGCGCTGTAGGCCTCCAAGGCCCACACCTCCATTTCGCCGAAGCGCTGGCCGCCGAACTGGGCCTTGCCGCCCAGGGGCTGCTGGGTGATGAGGGAGTAGGGGCCGGTGGAGCGGGCGTGAATCTTGTCCTCCACCAAGTGGACCAGCTTGAGCATGTATATGTAGCCGACGGTCACAGGCTGGTCGAAAGGCTGGCCGGTCTTGCCGTCGCGCAAGACCATCTTGCCGAAGGTGGGAGGCGCGAGCCGCTGCTCGTTGTGGTATCTCAGGGCCTTCTCTTTCAGATCCTCGGGGGAGAGGGCGTCCACCTCCTTATCGCTGAGAATGCCGCCGTCCTTGAGCCATATGCGAAGGGCCGCTTCCGACGCCTTGCCGACAGCCTTCTCGTCCAGGAACTCGTCAAAGCTGCAACCCTTGGACTCAATCCATTCCTTAGCCTTGTCCCAGTCTATCTTGGGCGCGTTGTCGTCCGGGGAGATGTCCAAGGCTTGGGCCTGCTGGAGGCACCAGATACGGGCTAGACCGTCCTCAATAGTCTCATCTCTCGCGCCGTCGAAGATGGGGGTCGCGGCGGAGAAGTTGAGGAGCTTAGCTACCCAGCCAAGGTGAGTCTCCAGGACCTGCCCCAGGTTCATGCGCGAGGGCACGCCGATGGGGTTGAGGATGATGTCGACGGGGGTACCGTCGGGGAGAAAGGGCATGTCCTCGGCGGGGAGGATGCGGGCCACGACGCCTTTGTTGCCGTGGCGGCCTGCCATCTTATCGCCGACGGAGATTTTGCGGGTCTGGGCAACCCAAACTCGGACGGCTTCGTTGACGGAGGCCGGCAGCTCGTCCTTGTTCTGGCGGCTGAGGACCTTCACGTCGATGACCTTGCCGCGCTCGCCGTGGGGAACCCTGAGGGAGGTGTCCTTCACGTCGCGAGACTTCTCGCCGAAGATGGCACGGAGCAGCTTTTCCTCGGCGGTGAGTTCGGTCTCGCCCTTGGGGGTAACTTTACCCACCAGGATGTCGCCGGGGCCGACTTCGGCGCCGATGCGAATGATGCCGCGCTCGTCCAGGTCGCGCAGGCTTTCCTCGCCGACGTTGGGGATGTCCTGAGTGATCTCCTCGGGGCCCAGCTTGGTCTCGCGGGCCTCCATCTCATGCTTTTCGATGTGTATGGAGGTGAAGAAGTCCTTCTTGACCAGGTTCTCGCTGAGGATGACGGCGTCCTCGTAGTTGTAGCCGCCCCAGCTCATGAAGGCCACCAGGACGTTCTGTCCGAGGGCGAGGCTGCCACTCTGAGTCGAAGAGCTGTCTGCCAGCACGGAGCCGACTTCGACCTTTCTTCCCTTCTGGACTACGGGCCGCTGGTTGAAGCAGGTGCCCTGGTTGGTGCGGCTGAACTTGGTCATCTTGTGGGGATGCTCTTTGCCGCCTTCATCGGTCACGATGACTTCGCCGCCGGTCACCTGGGTGACGACTCCAGCGGCCTTGGAAAGCACCACCTGGCCGCTGTCCTGGGCCACGCGGTCTTCAATGCCGGTGCCGATGAGGGGCGCCTGGGGCTGAAGCAGAGGCACGGCCTGACGCTGCATGTTAGACCCCATTAAGGCACGGTTGGCGTCGTCATGCTCCAGGAAGGGTATGAGGGAGGCGGACACGCTCATAATCTGCATGGGCGAAACATCCATGAAGTCGACGCGGTCAGGGGACTCCTCGGCGTAGCGGTCGCCGACGCGCACCTCGACGCGCTCGCCAACAAGCTGGTTCTTTTCGTCAAGCTCAACGTTGGCCTGAGCGACGATATGGACGCCTTCTTTGTCCGCCGACAGGTAGAGGATGTCCTCATCCTTGCTGGAGACGAAGGCCCTAACGGGTATGGCACGTTTGGACAGAGCGGCGATCCTCTTGAGGGCCGCGGGAGTAATCTTGCTGCCCTCTTTGACGATGCGCTTCCCTTCTTTATCGTCGATGTCCTGGGTCACGTTGCGACCTACCAGGTCATCATCAGTGTTAGGCAGCTCCTTGAGGACCTTTCGATAGGGCGATTCGATGAAGCCGAAGGCGTTGATGCGGGCAAAGCTAGCCAGCGAGCTCAGCAGGCCGATGTTGGGGCCTTCCGGGGTCTCGATGGGGCATATGCGGCCGTAGTGGGAGAAGTGGACGTCGCGTACGTCAAAGCCGGCGCGCTCGCGGGAGAGGCCGCCAGGGCCAAGGGCGGAGAGGCGGCGCTTGTGGGTCAGCTCGGCCAGGGGGTTGGTCTGGTCCATGAACTGGGATAGCTGGGAGCCGCCGAAGAACTCGCGGACGGCGGCCACCACGGGCCGGATATTAACCAAGGCCTGGGGGGTGGCCTGCTCGGGGTCGATTAGGGTCATGCGCTCCTTGACCATGCGCTCCATGCGCAGGAGGCCGACGCGCATCTGGTTCTGCACCAGCTCACCGACGGAGCGGACGCGGCGGTTGCCGAGGTTGTCGATGTCATCAGGGGTGCCGTCGCCGTTATTCAACTGGACCATGGTGCGGACCACGGAGATCAGGTCGTCCAGGTCCAGGACGCGCTGATCCAGGGACTTATCAAGCCCCAGACGGGTGTTGAGCTTGTGCCGGCCGACTTTGTTCAGGTCATAGCGCCGGGGTTCAAAGAGGAGGTTGCGCAGGAGGGTGTAGGCGTTGTCCACGCTGGGAGGCTCGCCGGGGCGCAGGCGGCGGTAGAACTCCAGCTGGGCGCTGGCGATTTTTCGGGCGAGGGAGGCGTCGAAGGGTTTCTCGGGGCGGAGCCAGGCCCAGATTTTGCGCAGGTCATCGTCCTTAAAGAAGGCATCCTTCTCTTCAGGGTAAACGTCTCGCTCAAGAGTTGAACTGATGTAGCTATTGTTATCGTCATCGTCCACATCCTCGAAAAGCCGCTTCAACTCCTGGTCGTCGGCGATGCCGAGGGCGCGGAAGAAGATGCTGACCGAGACTTTGCGCTTTCGGTCGACTTTAACGGAGAGGACGTTCTTGTTGCTGGTCTCGAACTCCAGCCATGCGCCGCGGTAGGGGATAAGCTTAGCGGAGCAGAGGCTGCGGTTGGTGGCGATGTCGCGCTCCAAAACGAAATAAACGCCAGGGGAGCGGACCAGCTGGCTTACCACCACTCGCTCGGCGCCGTTGACAATAAAGGTGCCGTCGCCGGTCATCATGGGGATGTCGCCCATGAAGATTTCCTGCTCCTTGATAACGCCCGACTCCTTGGCGACGAGGCGGGCCTCCACCCACAGAGAGGCGGAGTAGGTTATCTCATTCTGCTTGCACTCTTCCGTGGAATACTTAGGCTCCCGGAAAGTATGCTTGCCGAAGAATATCTCAAACTTATTGGCTGTGAAGTCCTGAATCGGCGAGACTTCCTGGAAGACTTCGCTCAGGCCTTCTTCCTTGAGCCAGCTAAAAGAGTCTACCTGCATTTGAATGAGATGCGGGATGTCCAAGACTCTGGGGATGCGGGCGAAGGACTTGACTGGTCTGCTGCCGTTACCGTTGGAGGTAGATAAGGACAAAGCCATACTCCTCATACTCCTAGAGGGGAAAGGATTCGGATCTCGAAAGGCGTGGGCCTAGTGCGGCTAGAAAAGAGCTAACGTGGGCAATTCTTGAAGGCGATAGAATCCGTAACCTATATCGTAGCACTCTTCAGCATGTTGTCAATAGCTTTTTAAACGAGTTTTTCCCTGTATTACTGTATTACTACAGCTTAAGCATGAGGGCGGCTTTGCCGCCAAGCGTCTACGAGTCGCAGGATACGGTAGCGTCGATGGCAGAACCGGCTATAGCCTGGCTGGTTGAGGCACACCGCCTTTGCGCAGCGTCAAACCCGGCTACTGGGCTATAAATAATTCCACTGTTGACTTAAAGCTTACTCTGGCGCTATGATACTTAAAACCCCTACCCAGGGGGTATGGGTTAAGGAGGCCAGTGTGAAGTCCGACGTGAAAAGGGAAGCGGGGAAGCGTCTCTCGTACATAGAAGGGCACATAGCCGGTGTGCGCAAGATGATTGACGAGGACCGCTATTGTGTAGATGTCCTTAAGCAGACCCACGCTATCAGGAAAGCTATTGAGAAGCTGGAGGCATTGCTGCTGGACGGACATCTGCAATCCTGCGTGGTGGAGGGCATAAAGGGTGGGCGCGAGGAGCAGATTGTAAGCGAGTTGCGAGACCTCTATGACGTGAGGTCACGCTAGTCAGTTATACTTTATCGGCGGTATCAGATATGGCTCGACCTACTACAAGCACAAAACAATCTAATACAGGGCGATCTAGTAACGAGAAGAGGTTGACTATCCCTATAACCGGGATGACCTGCGCCTCCTGCGTCGCCACCATCGAGAAGGCGCTGGAGGGGGTCCCGGGCGTGGCTTCAGCGTCGGTGAACCTGTCGACCGAGAAGGCGACAATTACGTTGGAAGGCGAGTTGACAGAAAACCCGGCATCGCTGGAAGCGCTAACTAAGGCCGTCAGCGAGGCTGGATACGGCGTGGGCGGGCGAAGGACAACGCTGAGCATTGGCGGCATGACCTGCGCTTCCTGCGTAGCGACGGTGGAGAAGGCTCTAAGAAGCGTCCCCGGTGTTCTTTCGGCGTCGGTTAACCTGGCGACTGAGAAGGCGACGGTGGAAATGGCGCCGGGCGCCGCGGGCGTTGAAGATCTCATACGCTCCGTCCAGGAGTCCGGGTATTCAGCCACGCCGGAATCGGCCTCGGAGGAAGAGGGCCTGGCAGAGGAGTCGCAGCGGTTAAGTAAGGTCAGGGAGGCCGCGGGGTTATGGCGCAAGTTCCTTGCAGCTGGCTTAGGCGGCGCGCTGCTCTTTATAGGCAGCTTTGATCCTTTCCCGTGGGTCCCGCCGCTGATGGCGAACTCCGCCTACCTACTGCTCCTTTGGGCTGTGGCAACACCTATTCAATTCTGGAGCGGTTCCAGCTTCTATCGATACGGCTTTGGGGCGCTCCAGCATGGTTCCGCCAACATGAACACGCTTATAGCCCTGGGGACTACGGCGGCCTATGTCTACAGCGCAGTAATGGTGGTGCTGGAGATCGCCGGGTCCGACGCGCTGCTCACCCGAGGGTTGGAGAGGGCAGTCTACTTCGACACCTCGGCTATCATCATCGCGCTGGTGCTACTGGGCCGATATATGGAGCTGCGGGCCCGAGGGAGGACGTCGGAGGCGATCCGGCGGCTTATCGGGCTGCGTCCCGAGTCGGCTCGAGTCGTGCGGGATGGAGAGGAGAGGGAGGTGGCTATAAGCCAGGTGGCGGTGGGAGACGTGGTGGTGGTGCGGCCTGGAGAGCGCATACCCGTCGACGGCGTGGTGCTGGATGGTTACACATCGGTGGACGAATCCATGATTTCGGGTGAAAGCCTTCCGGTGGAGAAAACGGTGGGGTCCAGTGTCATCGGCGCGACGATCAACAAGACGGGGTTCGTCAAGTTTCGCGCCACGCGAGTCGGCAAAGACACCACGCTTTCCCAGATTGTGCGGCTGGTGCAGGAGGCCCAGGGCTCCAAGCTGCCAATTCAGCGCCTGGCGGACCTGGTATCCGCCTACTTTGTTCCTATAGTTATCGCCGTTGCCCTGGGCGCGTTTGTGTTCTGGCTATTCTTCGGCCCGTCGCCGGCCCTGACTTACGCGCTGCTCACATCGGTGGCGATACTGATTATAGCGTGCCCGTGCGCTATGGGCCTGGCGACGCCTACGGCGATAATGGTCTCCACCGGCAGGGGAGCGGAAGCGGGCATCTTGATTCGAAACGGGGAGGCGCTGGAGAAGGCCAGCAAGATCACCACCGTGGTCCTAGACAAAACCGGGACGCTGACTGTAGGCAGGCCGTCGGTTACCGACGTTATTCCGCTTCAAGGGAAAGATGACGAGCTATTGAGGCTGGCGGCGTCGGTGGAGAAGGGGTCGGAGCATCCTCTAGGAGAGGCCATTGTTCGAGAGGCGGAGGTCCGCGGCGTAGGGCTGCTTGAAGCCAAAGGCTTTCAGGCCGTGCCCGGCCAGGGTGTGCAGGCACAAATCAATGGGGCAAAAGTCCTTTTAGGCAATCGCGCTTTCATGGAGGCCCAAGGCCACGTGCTGGATGGACTCGTGAAGAAAGCCGAGGAACTGTCGACGCAAGGCAAGACAGCCATGTTCGTATCGAGCGGCGATGGAATGGCGGGGATTATCGGTGTGGCCGACACTATCAAGCCAGGCGCAGCCGAGGCTATCGCCCGACTAAAGGGGCTGGGCCTGGAAGTCATCATGCTGACCGGCGACAACAGGGTTACCGCCGAGGCCATCGCCCAGCAGCTGGGAGTGGACGAGGTTGTGGCGGAGGTGCTGCCTGGGGACAAGGCCGCCAAGGTGAAAGAGCTGCAGGAGCAGGGTAAGGCGGTGGCCATGGCCGGCGACGGCATAAATGACGCTCCGGCGCTGGCGCAAGCCGACGTATCGATAGCCATGGGGACGGGGACGGACGTGGCGATGGAGTCCTCGGACGTGGTGCTGATGCGCGGCGACCTTGCGTCGCTGGTAGGAGTGTTTGGATTAAGTCGAAGAACACTGCGCGTTATTAGGCAAAATCTCTTTTGGGCGATGTTTTACAATGTTGCCCTGATACCCGTAGCGGCCGGCGTTCTCTATCCTGTCTTTAAGGATGGGGTGCCGGGCGGTCTGGAGTTCTTCTTTGGCGACGTCGGTTTTCTGAATCCTGTGCTGGCGGCCCTGGCGATGGCGTTTAGCTCGGTGAGCGTGGTAAGCAACTCGCTAAGATTACGGAGGTTAAAGCTAACTTAAGATGGCAGGCATATTTGAAAGGATTTTTCGGTCCGGGAAAGATAAAAAGATAGCGATAGACCCGGTGTGCAAGATGGAGGTGGACATATCCAACACTCCAGGAGGCAAGTCGGAGCATGGGGGGAAGGCCTACTATTTCTGCGCGCCAGGGTGCAAACGGGCCTTCGATAAGGAGCCCCAGAAGTATGCCGCGTCCTAGCCGCATAGGTTTAAAAAGAGGGCCGGATAGGCTATAATCGTTTGCGAAAAGCGTAAGAGGTGCCGAGCTTGTCGGATACAAGTGCTCCGGAAATCATAGTCTATACCCATCCAGACTGCGGGTTCTCCGCGGCGGTGAAATTCGACTATGACAACAGGGGCGTTAAGTACCGCGAGATAGACATTTCGTTGCAGCCCGAAGCGATACCGGAGTTGGAGCGACTGGCCGGCGGCGAAAGAATTACGCCGGTGATTGTGGAAGGGGACAAGGTCACGGTGGGCTTCAACGGCATTGGTTGAAGCTTCTGAAGGCCGGGCCGTCGGCCCGGCGCGAGCCTAGCTCCACCCTTGCCCGTATTGACACTTAACAGCGCTAACCCTAGTATCATTTTGTACGCTAACGGCCCGGTGGTGTAGCGGCCAAACATACTGCCCTGTCAAGGCAGAGATCGGGGGTTCGAATCCCCTCCGGGTCGCCATGGTTTTATTAAGCTTTGGATAGAGGGGCTTTGCGCGGGCAGGTGGGGTGTTGGTCTCATTCGGGTCCACCAGCTCCTTTATCTCGCCACGGCGAGCTTGCAGCCCCTTCCTTTTCGGGAAGGGGAAGAGAAAAGCCACCACAACCCCCTGCTTCGACCATACTTAGGACGGTCCGATTGCATCGGACTGCGCCATATACGCTTAAAGATAGCGGATCTTTCAGGCCGAGGGAGGACCAGATGGGAGCCTGCCCAAAGGCCCCCACCGAGATGTTACGCTTCATATCCGCTTCCGGACCAGGGGTACACCGAGTTTTCGTGCAAAGCTGAGTGAGTAGAGTCAGATATTGTTTGGTTGGGGATGAGCGTGGTTCGGACAGAGGCACTTCGTAACTATGGATGTCTTAAGAATTAATTCACGTCTGTCGTTTTACACAGGAGTTCTTTTAGCAGACCTTGAAGTTCTGTGATGCTAAAAGGTTTTTCTAGGAAATGTCTGATGCCGGACAGGGCAAGGCGTTCTTTGGTAACCTGGAGAGGCCACGCGCTGGTGAGGATGATCGGGAGGTCAGGGTTCATCTCATGGAGGCGCTTGGCTGCTTCCAGGCCGCTGGCGTCGGGCAAGTTCAGGTCCATGAGCACCAGCGATACACCTTCAAGACTAGCAAAGGCCACGGCCTCAGCGGCGGTAGTGGTAAGGATTGGAATGTAGCCTAGCTGCTCAAAAGTGGAAGAAAGTAAGCGGCCCACCAGCTCATGGCCTTCCACCAGCAGAATTCTAGCGCCCTGGGATGCGACGCCTTCAGTCACCTTAGGGCTGTTGGACGGCGGGGAGCAGGATAGAGAAAGTAGTCCCTTTTCCTGCCTTGCTTTTGAAGCTGATGCGCCCACCATGGGCAGATACTACGTGCTTGACTACTGTGAGGCCAATGCCTGTGTGAGCATTGCCTTTTCCTGAGAAGAAGGGTTCGAATATTCTTGCCTGGTCTTCCGGATTAATCCCCGTTCCAGTGTCGCTAACCAAGACCTCCGTCATGGACTCTCTCGGGCTGGACGCCACGGTCAAGGTGCCGCCCTTTTCGTTCATGGCGTCCAGGGCATTAATCAAGAGGTTGACCAGGGCCGACCGCAAAAGCACTTCGTCGCCGATGAGCGGCCGATGGTCGTGTAATTCGATCTTTGCTTTGACATCGGCTCCGTATATTCTGGCCAGTTCGAGCCTGTAAGGTTCCACGTATCTGATAGCCTCAGTCAGCACTTTGTCCAACAGAACGACCTGCCTGGCCACTGGATTCTGGATCACCTCTTTGACTGAAAGGCGCTTAACCATCTCTTTAATGTCTAGAGTGACGCCCTTAAGAGAATCCAGCATGGACTTGCTCCCAGGCCGCTCATTAGACAAGGTCACAAGATCAATTGTGCCGCTTATGACCTGCAGCAAGTTGTTGATGTCATGAATCAATCCCTTAGCCATCAGCCTATTGGCCTGGGCCTCATTAGCCCAAGCTACCAGTGCCATCAGTTCCGTGTCCCACGGCTGGGCTTTAGCCGCGGTCATGTTTTGCGGCGCTGTCTTCACTGTTTCACCTCTTTAAGTTGATGCGCCGAAGTTAGTTTCTCCGTCGCGAGCGAGTGGTCAGCGGAACTGCCCGGCGAGGTAGATTTTTGCGGCGTCGAATTCGAGAGCAAGGCTCTGCCCAGCTTTAGCAGCACCAGCATCAGCCCGAGGATAATCAACAGGTCGCCGATGCTCCAGACAGAGTGGATAGGGAAGGTAGAGGGGATAATGTCCGAGAATAGCGCTAGGTTTGTTTCTTCTTCCAGCAGCAAGATGTTTTTTGGGTCTGGAAGCTGAGAACCAGGAGCGAAGACAGACTCTTCTATGAAGCCAGCCTTGCGCAGGGCTTCCGGCGTGACGGGCATTCGCCAACTGTTGAAGGCTATGACCAAAAAATTTAGCGCCGCGCCGGCAAACATTACCTTGAAGCCGAGGACTCTCAGGTTGGCGACTACACCCGCCAGCAGCAACAGATAGGAGCCTGCTAGAGCCGCGGTTATGAACCCGCCGTAAGCCTCAATGGGCATGAGATAAATGCCGGCGAGTTGAAACAGCAGGGCCCCGCATAACACCCAAGACCATTTCAAGTGAGTGAGGGAGTCTATATTGATCAGGAATCCTTTTATCAAGAAAGGCCTCTTGAAAATCAGCGTACATACAAAAATGGCACTGCGGCTTGCGGCTAACCACCACCGCCCCTCAGTGCCATAACTGTAAGATTATTAGGTTATGAGACTTATGGAGACCAGCTATAAGGAGCCAGGGCGGCCAACGCCGCAGCGGTAGCGACCAGCGCGGAGACTAGGATAGCGATCTTTGCCTTTAAGTTCTTCATAACCCGACCTCCTAATTTCGTTGCACTAATGATGAAGGTCTATGCTCACGAAATGCTCACAAGGCGGGGAGAAAATAAAAAGGCTGCCCACTCTAGGGCAGCCTGATGCGTCATGGATAGCGGACCCTTCTAGCTTCTTGAGGCCGCTTCCACACGGAGCTGCTCAAGGCTTTTTGGAGGCTTAGCGCCAAGTTCTTTTAAGCTGACGTCCGAATAGAGCCTGTAGCGTCTCAACGCCTCCGGTCGATTACCGGCGAGGAAACACAGCTTAATTAACTCCTCGTGGGCGCCAATGTCGGTCCGGTCATAATGGAGGGCTTTCTCTAGAAGCGCAGCCGCTTCATCAAAGTTGCGTCTCGCCAAGTGGAATCCCGCTAATTGGGACAAGGCCCTTAGATATTGGATTTCGGCATCGTTGCGAATGGTTTCAGCCCACTCCGAGTAGAACTCTTTAATGAAACCGCCCTGGTATAGTTCGACAGCCTTGCCGAGCAGTTCCGTTCGCTCCGCATCCATGCGCGGAAGCTTCTCCGCCCGTTCGATTAAATCCCTGAACTCCTCCAAGTCGAACCTGAGAAGGCCTTTGGAGTTGATTTTATATGTTCCGCCTTCCTGGATAAGGCATTCTTTGTAGAGGGCTTTTCTGGCTCGATAAACGTTGTTGTAAAAAGCATTCCTGCTGAGGCTGGGCGAGAGCTCCGGCCATAAGATTTCCAGCAGCTCTTCTCTCCGCCTGCCTTCTCGATGGCACAAAAGGAAAAGAACAACTCTTTGGCCTTCTGGCTCTCCCATTGGGCCTGAGTTATCTTTTCACCGTCTACCAGAACCTGGGCATCGCCGAAGCTGATGACTTCCAGCCTGGGGTACGTGGGCGTCAACCTGGGCGAGATAATAGCAGGATCAGAGACCTCGATGTCCTTTTCCTGGGCGACTTTGAGACGAGCATACACTTCCACGAAGAGATTCTCGCCAATCTGCCTCTTGGCCCCGTATTTCATCACCTCAATCATTCGCCGGCCTTCAAGGCACAACAGCTCTTGGAGGTCCAGGCGGCGCACCAGGGTGGCGAGGTCCAGCAGGGATTGATCCAGCTCAGGCCAGCCGCGCAACCGGTAGAGAACATCCGCTTGGCCCAGCCTGGCCTTAACTACCTCCCGCACCGCTCCCGCGCCCTCCAGGGTGTCTATTGACTCCTGGATCTTGACCTTGGCCTTATCCAGATTCTTGTCGGCGGCGTCCAGGAAGCCCTGGGCCAGGGTGATCAGTCCGAGCTCATATTTGAGTCCCAACCGCCTGGCCTCATAATTAGCCTGCAGGAAGTGAGTCCTGGCCTGGTCACGACGTCCCACGGACATGTACACATTGCCGATACCCATGTTGGCGTAGCATAGGAGCCGCGGTTCCAGGGCGTCCCGGGCCGGGTCAAAGCTGCTGCGATAGTGCTCCAAGGCCTCATCGAAACGGCCCTTTTCCTTGAGGGCGTCGCCGATACCCATAAGCGCGATGGCTTCCACCCGCCGGTAATTGTGCTCTTTGGCCAAATTGAGGCCCTGGTGGAAATAGGTCAGCGCCTGCTCAAATAACCCCATGTCGGCGTAGGACTGGGCGAGATTGTTCAGCACCTCGCTTAGCTCCAGCCGGTTTCCAATCTTCTCGTAGCAGGAGCGGGCGTGGTTGAAATGCACCTGGGCTTCAGAGAGGCGACCCAGATGGGCGAAAGCCGTGCCCAGGTTGTGATGGACGGCGGCGCTCAGGTTCAAGTCCCCGGAGCGGGCGCAGAGACCGAGGGCTTCCTCCAGGTATTGTATGGCCTGGTCCAAATCGCCCGTGGCGCCGTAGATAAGTCCTAGCTGGCGAGAACCCTCTATCCTCATCTCAGGAGCTTCAGCAGGACCTTTAAGCAGGGCCAGTCCGGCCTCCGCGTCTTCCAAGGCTACCTTGATATAACCTCTTAGACGAGAAGCCGAGGCCCTTAGCAGCAATGCCTTGGCGCGGACTGGCGTCGGAAGAACGTCGCCGTCGGACAGGATGCTGGTGGCTATGCTGACGGTCTCGTGAGGGCGCTGAAGCCTTAGCGCACATTCCGCTTGCAGCAGCATGAGGCCAGGGTCGAGCGTAGAGTCGGAGCCGGCCATGGCGCTGAGAGCAGCCTCCAGCTCCTGCCATCTTCCGCTGGAAGCTAGAGACTGGACCGCCTTATACCCAGTCTTGTTCATTGTCCTCCAGGCCTTGAATCCGGCTTGACGAACTCAATCCTGTGTTCGAGGGCCTGTTGTTTATGCGCCAGGACTTGCCCTACCAGCCGAAAGAGGCAAGCCTGAAAGCGATTATGAAGCACCAGGGGTCTGGGCGACTTATAATGTACTGCGACTCTCCAAATAAGTCCACATTATTCACAGCATTCCCACACGATTTTACCGGCTATCACTCATTTTATGGAAACCCGCAGGCAGACGCCCAGTTAGAGCCATCGATGGATGCTGTACTATCGTACAGTATCAGCACTAGCTCTTGACGATCATTAGTGGAAGAATGAGCTACTTGCGGCCGTTCTTGCCGCGTCCGTTCTTGCACTCGCTCCACAGGGTCTCCAGGATGGCCCCGGGATTCATGGGCAGGCGCGTCATTCGCACTCCCAGGGCGCCGTGGATGGCGTTGGCTACAGCCCCCATAGGGGGCACGATGGAAGCCTCGCCGACGCCCCGCACACCGAAGGGGTGGCCGGGGTTGGGAACTTCGATAATAACGGTATCGATCATGGGCAGGTCCAGGCTGGTGGGCATTCGGTAGTCGAGGAGGCTGCTGTTGGCCATGTCGCCCTTGTCGTTGTAAAAGTACTCCTCGTTCAGCGCCCAGCCGATGCCCTGAACGCTGCCGCCCTGCATTTGGCCTTCCACGTAGCTGGGGTGCACGGCTTTGCCCGCGTCCTGGAAGGCGGTGAAGCGAAGGATATCCACCTTACCGGTCTCCGGGTCCACACGCACGTCCACAATGTTCCCCGCCACCGAGGCCCCGACACCTTTAGGATCTACCGTGCCCCGGCCCATAATAGGCCCGCCGGTGTCATCCAGCTTGGCGGCCAGCTCCTTGAAGGTCATATTAAGTTCAGGGTCGGTTTTAGACTGGTAGACGCCCTTCTTCAACTCGACGCCCTTGGAGTCCACGTCCCAAATATCGGCGGCGCGCTGGATTAGCTGCCGCTTGGCGTCCTGGGCGGCCTCGTAGGCGGCGTAGCCGGTGGCGAAGGTGGTGCGGCTGCCGGCGGTTAGGGCGGTGTAACCGATGAGGTCTGTGTCCACTACTGTGGGGTGGACATCTTCGGCGGGGATACCGAGGACCTCGGCGGCCTGCATGGCGATGGAGGTGCGGGTGCCGCCGATGTCCGGGTTGCCTTCGACGAGGTTGATGGTGCCGTCTCGATTGACGGCGACATTGCAGCTGGAGGGCAGGCCCACGTTGAACCAGAAGCCGATGGCGACGCCGCGACCGGTGTTGGGTTCCTTCAGCTTAGACTTGTAGTGGGGGTGATCTTTCATGGCCTCTAGCATCTCGATGAGGCCGATGCGTTTTTGCGTAGGGCCGTCTACCCGCCGCGCACCTTCTTTGGAGGCGTTCATGAGACGGAACTCTATCTGGTCCAGGTCTAGCTTTCGCGCCAGCTCGTCGACCATCTGCTCCATAGCGAAGGCGGCGTTGGGAGCGCCAGGGGCGCGGTAGGCGGCGGTCTTGGGCTTGTTCACCACCACGTCCAGGCCTTCCACCTCCATGTTGGGGATGTCGTAGCAAGAGAAGATACACTGGGCCCCCGCGGATACGGGCGATCCCGGGAAGGCGCCAGCCTCGTAGGCGAGGCTGGCCTGGGCGGCGACCATTTTTCCTTTCCTGGTGGCACCGAGCTTGACCTTCATGTAGGCGCCGCAGGTGGGGCCAGTGCCCTCCAGGACTTCCTTACGGGACATTACTATTTTGACGGGCGCGCCGGTCTTCTTGGAGAGGAGCGCCGCGACGGGCTCTAGATAGACAGGTATCTTGCCGCCGAAGCCGCCGCCGATTTCGGTGGGGATCAGACGCACCTGGGAGGCTGGCATGTCCAGAAGCTCCGCCGTGGTGTCCCGGACGCCGAAGGGTGCTTGAGTGGTGCACCACACGGTCACACGTCCGTCCTGGTTCCAGTGGGCCACGGCGCTGTGGGGTTCGATATACCCCTGATGCACAGTCTTGTTAGTGAACTCGCGCTCGACGATGACATCTGCTTTGGCGAAGCCTTTTTCAACATCGCCCTGGGCGTGGAAAAGCCGCCGCGCCACGTTGCTGGGCTTGGAGGGCTTTTTGCCGCTGCCTTCAGTAAACAGGTTGTCGTGGAGGATGGGGGCATTGCGGTCGGCACCTTCCGGGGCGGTAAGGACCGGCGGGAGGACTTCATATTCGACTTTGATAAGAGATAAGGCTTCCTCCGCGATATGGGGGCTGGTGGCGGCGACGGCGGCGACGGCGTGGCCTCTGTACAAGGCCTTGCGGCTGGCCATGACGTTCTCTCGGATGTAGTCGAGCTTATCCGAACCTTCGCCCAGGTTTATGGTCTTGCCGGCTTTCATGGACGGAAAGTCCCGGGCGGTAACCACGGCTTTGACGCCATCCAGCTTGAGGGCCTTGCTGGCGTCGATGGACTTGATGCGAGCGTGGGCATGAGGGCTGCGGAGTATCCTGCCGTAGAGCAGGCGGACAGGGTTGAAATCGGCGCCGTATTTAGCCGCACCCGTCACTTTGTCAGTGCCGTCATGGCGCAGGGGACGGGTACCCACCACGTCGAAGGTCTTGGTGGCAAGGACAACGTTGGGCTTGTAGGCCGCCATAGCTTCACCTCTTAGTCAAGTTACTACACGACCAGGCAGGGGCGTCACACCTAATAATAGTCGGATGGCGGGGGGCATTCAAGATTGCCTGCTAATGATTTAGGACGCCGCTAACAGGTGATTACGTTATACTTACGATACGCGCGACTAGGAGAAGTGACCAGATTGAGTCTCAAGCAAGCAGCGAACATGCCTTCAAAAAGTCTCCGAGCCATGGTCCTGGACTTCGATGGTGTGGTGCTGGAGTCCAATCAGATCAAGGCTGAAGCCTTTCGACGCCTTTTCTCGGACTACCCAGAGCATGGCGACGCCATTGTGAAGCTGCACCTTGCCCACGGCGGCATGTCGCGGTTTGAGAAGTTCCGCATTATATACCGCGATTTCTTGAAGAAGCCTCTAGGTGACGATGAGATGGAGCGGCTGAACCGGGCCCTTGGCAACCTTGTCGACGGGCAGTTGATGGTGTGCCCATTTGTCCGCGGCGCTGAAGAGTTTTTGAAGACGATGGCGCCAAGGTACCCGCTGTTCATTGCATCGGGCACGCCGCAGGAGGAGCTTCGCGGCCAGATGAAGCGCCGGGGCATTGCCGGGTATTTCAAGGCGATATACGGGTCGCCCAGGAAGAAGGCCCAGATACTGAAAGACCTTATGGCTGAGTTTAGCTTGACGCCCGGCGAGGTGCTGTTCATTGGCGACGCCATTGACGATTACCACGGGGCTGTGGAGGCAGGCACACCCTTCATAGCACGAGTGCCAAAGGGGAAAAACAGCCCATTTCCTAGCGAGGGTGTTCTGATGACTGTTCAAGATTTGGCGGACCTGACGCGGTGCTGGGACGCTCCGACAAAAACCAGCTAGACCTGCGGACGTTCTTGCCCATCGCAACTCCCGCGCTATGCTATAATTGATTTATTAACTGGCCCGAAGGCCAGTTTTTTTGACGTAAAGGGACTATGGCCTTACCTCTTCGAAATATCGCTATCATCGCCCACGTGGACCACGGCAAGACTACACTGGTGGACGCCCTGCTGAAGCAGGGCCAGGTCTTCCGGGAGAACCAGGCCGTGGGCGAACTCATAATGGACTCCAACGAGCTAGAGCGTGAGAAGGGCATTACTATACTGGCCAAGAACACGGCTATCACATATCGCGGCGTCAAGATTAACGTCATCGATACGCCGGGGCATGCCGACTTCAGCGGCGAGGTGGAGCGGGTACTGAATATGGCCGACGGTTGCCTATTGGTGGTGGATGCCGTGGACGGGCCTATGCCGCAGACCCGGTTTGTGCTGCGCCATGCCTTCCGGAAGGGCCTGAAGCCTATTGTCGTAATCAACAAGATAGACAGGCCCTTTGCCAGACCACAGGAGGTGGTGGGGCTGGTGCAGGACCTGTTCCTAGAACTGGCGACGGAAGACAGCCAGCTCGATTTTCCAATTCTCTACGCCAACGCTAAGGGGGGCTACGCGCTAGAGAAGCTGGAGGACACGCCCAAGAGCCTAGAGCCACTTTTCGAGGCTATTCTCAAGCATGTGCCGCCGCCATCGGGCAACCTGGAGGGCGGGTTCCAGATGCTGGTGACGGCGCTAAACTATTCCAGCCACATCGGCCAGATAGCCATTGGACGCATTGCGCGGGGCAAGATCAAGGTGGGCGACTCGCTGGCGCGCATCACCCGCTCCGGCGCGATGAGCAAACACAAGGCCACAAACCTTTACGTGTACCAGGGCTTGCAACAGAAAGAGGTCACCGAAGCCGAATCGGGCGAAATCATTGCGCTGGCGGGTTTGGAAGACGCTGCTATCAGCGACACCATTACCGCCGAGGAGGCACCGGAGGCACTCCCAGGCATCGACATAGGAGAGCCGACGGTGCAGATGACCTTTGGCGTCAGCACATCGCCGTTCTCAGGGCAGGACGGCAAGTATTTGACCTCCCGACAGCTTAGGGACCGGTTGCAGCGGGAGCTACGGACCAACGTCAGCCTTCGAGTGCAGGATACGGACAGCGCCGATGTTTTCCTGGTATCAGGGCGCGGCGAGCTTCATCTGGCGATACTCATCGAGACCATGCGGCGCGAGGGGTATGAGTTCCAAGTCTCCAGGCCTGAGGCTATCATAAAGGCGGTAGACGGGCAGAAGATGGAGCCTTACGAGCAGCTGTTCCTGGACATCACTGAGGACTCCATTGGCCTGCTGACGGAGAACCTGTCGGCGCGGCTGGCGCAGATGACGGACATGCGGCCTACGGGACAGGGCCGGCTGCATGTGGAGTATAAGATTCCGACTCGCGGCCTCATTGGCTTCCAGCGGTTCTTTATGAAGGCGACGCGAGGCAACGGGGTAATGAACTCGATATTACTGGGCTACGAGGCGATGCAAGGGGACTTGAGGTCTACCAGGACGGGAGTGATGGTGGCGTCGGAGACGGGGACGGCGGTGGCCTACGGCCTCAATCACGCGCAGGAACTCGGGTCCACTTTTGTAGAACCGGGAATGGCGATTTACGAGGGTATGATAGTGGGGATGCACGCGCGGGACCGGGATATGGAGGTCAACGTCTGCAAGGAAAAGAAGCTGACCAATATCCGATCATCGACCTCAGACATCGCTGTGAAGCTCAGCCCGCCAATTCGGATGACCTTGGAGGAGGCGCTGGACTTCATCGTCGATGACGAGATGGTGGAGGTCACGCCGAAGAACATACGCCTTAGGAAGCGCGTCCTATCCAATGCTGAGCGTTACCGCCAGGGACGCGATAAAGCTGTAGCGGGGCGGCGCTAAGCCTAAGCCGCGGCGACCAGTCCAGTTACGCGACGGCCCATCTCAGCGGTGCTAAGGGGCTTGCTTCCTGGCTTGGCTATGTCAGCAGTCCTATAACCGTCAGCCAGAGCCAGCTCCACTGCCCGCTCTATTGACTCGGCCTCTCGATTTAAGCCCAAGGACAGCCGCAGCATCATAGCGACGCTTAAAAGGGTGGCTACGGGATTTGCGATGCCTTTGCCAGCGATGTCAGGGGCGCTGCCGTGGATAGGCTCATAGAGTCCCAGTGCAGGCCCACCAGCACTCTTGGCGGAGGGGGCGAGGCTGGCGGAGGGCAGCATGCCCATGGAGCCTGCCAGCACGGCGGCTTCATCAGTCAAGATGTCGCCGAAGGTGTTTTCGGTGACTATTACGTCGAACTTGGACGGGGCGCGGACTAGCTGCATGGCTGCTGTGTCTACCAGCATGTGATCTAAGGCTACGTCCGGGTACTCTCTCGAAACTTCAACAGCTAGTTCCCGCCACAGGCGGGACGTTTCCAGCACGTTGGCCTTGTCCACCGAGATGAGTTTTTTACGACGCGTCCTGGCTAGTTGGAAACCTACATGGAGGATGCGGCAGATCTCGGCCTCAGTGTAGCGGAGGGTATCGACACCGCGGCGGCCGGTGGGGGTCTGCCACCGACGTTTAGGTTTGGCGAAATAGAGGCCGCCGGTGAGCTCTCGCACCACCATCATGTCGACGCCCTTGAGGACTTCGGCCTTAACGGGGCTGGCGTCGATAAGCTGCGGGAACACTTTGACGGGCCGCAGGTTGGCGAAGAGGTTTAATCCCTTGCGCAGCGCCAGCAACCCTTGCTCGGGTCGGACTTTGGCTTTGGGGTCGTCCCATTTGGGGCCGCCTACCGCGCCGAAGAGGATGGCATGGCTACGGCGGCACATCTCCAGAGTCTCGTCGCGCAAGGCGACGCCATGCTTGTCTATGCTTACTCCGCCGATGTCGCCGTAGGAGAGCTTGAAGGCATGACCGTAGAGGCCGCCCACGGCGCCGAGGGCTTTGACGCCCTGCTCGACGACCTCGGGACCGATGCCGTCGCCTGGGAGGACTGCGATGGAGAAGTTCATTAGGCTATGCCTGCCTTACGTTCGTAGGCAGTGATTTTGTCCTCATTCAGCAGGGAGAGGCCGATGTCGTCCAGACCGTTGAGGAGACAGTAGCGGCGGAAGGGGTCGACTTCGAAGGAGGCCTCGAAGCCCTCCGAGTCCGTAATCATCTGAGCCTCTAAGTCCACGGTCACCTTATACCCAGGCTTGGTCTTGGCCCTAGACATCAGAGTTGCCATCTGCTCATCGGTCAACTGGACGGGCAAGAGACCGTTTTGGAAGCAGTTGTTGCGGAAAATATCGGCGAAGCCGGAGGCGATGACGGCGCGGAAGCCGTAGTCGCCCAGGGCCCAGGGGGCATGCTCGCGGGAGGAGCCGCAGCCGAAATTGCGGCCGGCCAGCAATACCGTGGCGCCTTTATAGCGGGGCTGGTTCAGGACGAATTCAGGATTGGGCTTGCCGTCGGGGAGGAAGCGCCAGTCGTTGAAGAGGAACTGGCCGTAGCCGGTGCGCTCGATGCGCTTGAGGAACTGCTTGGGGATGATCTGGTCGGTGTCGACGTTGACGCGGTCGAGGGGGGCGGCGACGCCGGTGTGTTTGGTGAAGGGTTGCATCTAGTTCTCCCTTGTCGAAAGCTTCTTCAATACATCTTCAAAGCGAATATAAGGCTCATGGGCAGTTTCTTCAAAGGCAGCCAAATCCTCAGCGTCCTCTTCCAAAACGTGACGCACCGCCTCATTGACCAGGCTGGAAAATGACTGGCTGGTATTTGATTCCTTCAACCTAAGCGCCTCATAGAGATCAGCGTTTATGTAAACTGTGGTTTTCTTAAGCATGGCGGCTTATTTTCTAGTGTCTAAAACCCTTACTCGTATAATGCCAAGCCTTGGCTCTGCATCCAATTTTTTGCAGTAAAATGGTCTACGATTATGTTCTTTTTTAAGGTGATAGATAGCTGATGATTCTAACTTCGTACAACGAATCAAGAATTGCTCCTTTGCATTGGGGAGTACCCTCCAGCGTCAAACCTGCCATCTGCAAGAAGAAAACCGTAATATTCAAGAGGAGTTCGGTCCCCTTTTGTTTCGTTACATCCATCATAGCTTGAACAGTCATATGCTGTGTTCTCAGAACAGTCACAGCCACCACGACCGTGCTTGTCCGGAATAATATGATCTCTTTCTCTTCTCAGATATCCGTTGCCGCTATTGGTGCTTGGAACGAAGAATCGCCTCCCACAGTATGCACATGTTCTGCGATTGTCGTTTTGAGTTAGCACGAGCTTCTCACCTCCTAGGTTTGTAATAGGAGAAGTTATTTCCACTCCCTTATATCCACAAAATGGCCCGCGATGGCGGCTGCGGCGGCCATCTGAGGGCTGACCAGGTGGGTGCGGCCGCCTTTGCCCTGGCGGCCCTCGAAGTTGCGGTTGGAGGTGGAGGCGCAGCGCTGGCCGGGTTGGAGAATATCGGGGTTCATGCCGAGGCACATGGAGCAACCCGCCTCGCGCCAGTCGAAGCCGGCGTCCTTGAATACGCGGTCGAGGCCTTCAGCCTCGGCTTGCTTTTTGACCAGGGCTGAGCCTGGAACGACCATGGCGTAGACCTTAGGGTTCACCTTTTTGCCTTTGACCACCCCTGCGGCGTTGCGCAGGTCTTCCAATCGGGCGTTGGTGCAGGAGCCAAGGAAGACGCGGTCGATGGCAACGTTCTGAATGGGGACGTTGGGTTCCAGGCCCATGTAGTCTAAGGCCCGTTCCGCCGCCTGCTTGTCAGAAGTCGATTTGAAGGAGGCGGGGTCGGGGACGCGGCCAGTGACGGGGGCCACCATGCCCGGGTTGGTGCCCCACGTCACGAAGGGCTCCAGTTTAGCGGCGTCGACATGGACTACTTTGTCATATTTAGCGCCAGGGTCGGTGGGCAGGCGGCGCCATCGTTCGACGGCTTCATCCCAGGCCTTACCTTTGGGGGCGTGGGGACGGCCTTTCACATATGCGAAGGTAGTGTCGTCGGGGGCGATCATGCCTGCTCGGCCACCGGCCTCGATGGACATGTTGCAGACGGTCATTCGGCCTTCCATGGACAGGCCTCGGACGGCCTCGCCGGTGTATTCGATGACGTGGCCGGTGGCGCCGTCGATGCCTATCTGGCCGATGATACCGAGGATGAGGTCCTTGGCGGTCACGCCGAAGGGGAGCAGGCCGTTAACCCTAATCTCCATGGTCTTGGGCTTGTTCTGCAGGATGCACTGAGTCGCCAGGACGTGCTCCACCTCCGAGGTGCCGATGCCGAAGGCCAGAGCGCCGAAGGCGCCGTGGGTGGAGGTATGGCTGTCGCCGCAGACGATGGTCTTGCCGGGCTGGGTGTAGCCCATCTCGGGGCCGATAATGTGGACGATGCCCTGGTTGGGGCTGGTCATGCCGTAATACTTGACGCCGAATTCCTTGACGTTCTTCTCCAGGGCTTTTATCTGAGCCAGGGCGATGTCGTCGGTGATGGGCTTGGTGCGCTCCCAGGTAGGGATGTTGTGGTCAACGGTGGCGATGGTGAGGTCGGCGCGGCGGAGGCGGCGGCCCGCCATGCGAAGGCCATCGAAGGCCTGGGGGGAGGTGACCTCGTGGACGAGGTGGAGGTCTATGTACAGGAGGGTAGGCTTGCCCGGTTCCTCATGGACTACGTGGGCGTACCAGATTTTTTCGAACGTTGTTTTGGGGGGCATAGTCACACCTATTTCGAATTCGGTCTTAAGCAGCATACGCAGGCTGTGGACGCCTGCGTATGCTGCTCGAACTAGTGTAAAGTCGATAATGCTATGGGTTAGGCATCCCCACCATGGACGAGCGTTTCTGTGCGCCTTCCATAGCCAGCAGTCTGTTAAGGGCGTTCATGTAGGCCTTGGCGCTGGCTACGATGATGTCCGTATCGGAGCCCTTGCCGACGTAGAGCCTATCGCCGCTTTCAATGCGGACGGTGACCTCGCCCAACGCATCGATGCCCTCAGTAATGGCTTTGACGTTGTACTCGGCCAGCTTGTTGGGGGCTTTTACGATTTGGTTTATGGCCTTATAGGCCGCGTCGATGGGGCCGGTGCCGGTGGCGGCATCGGTCTGGGGCTTGCCGTCGGGGCCGATGAGGCGCACCGTGGCTGTGGCTACCTGGTGGTTGCCGCAGGAGACCTGGACGTGGTCGAGGGTGTAGGCGGGGGCCTCGGTGGCGGCGCGGGTCTGGTCGGACATTAGCGCCTCGAGGTCGCGGTCAGTGACCTCGCGCTTCTTGTCGGCCAATCGCTTGAAAGACTCGAAGACCTGGTCCAGCTCGTCCTTGGACAGTTTGTAGCCCAGTTCCTCGAGACGGGCGCGGAGGCCGGCGCGACCGCTGAGTTTGCCGAGGACCAGGGAGTTGCCGCTGTGCCAACCGATGGAGGCGGGGTCCATGATTTCATAGGTGTTGCGGGCTTTGATGACGCCGTCCTGGTGGATGCCTGAGGCGTGTCGGAAGGCGTTCTGGCCGACGATGGCCTTGTTTGGCTGGACTGGGAAGCCGGAAATGTCGCTGACTAGGCGGCTGGTGCGGTATATCTGGGTGGTGTCGATGTTGGTCTTGACGCCCAGGAAGTCCTTGCGGGTCTCGATGGCCATGATGATCTCTTCCAGGGCTGCGTTGCCCGCGCGCTCGCCAAGGCCGTTGATGCACCCCTCCACCTGCCGCGCGCCGGCCTGGATAGCGGCGATGCTGTTGGCGGCGCCGAGACCCAGGTCGTCGTGGCAGTGGACGCTGATGGTGGCCTTGTGGATGTTGGGGACGTTCTCGCGGATGCGGCGGATAAGGTTGCCGAACTCCTCAGGGATGGAGTAGCCGACGGTGTCGGGTATGTTAAGGGTGGTGGCGCCGGCGTCGATGACGGACTTAAGCATGAGGTAGAGGAACTGGGGGTCGGTGCGGCTGGCGTCCATGGCGGAGAATTCGATGTCAGGGCAGTAACTCTTGGCCCGGGCCACCATGTTCACCGCCATCTCCAGGACCTCTTCGCGGTTCTTCTTGAGCTGGTGCATGAGATGGATGTCGGAACTGGAGACGAATACGTGGATTCGAGGGCGCTCGGCCTCGCGGAGGGCTTCCCAGGCCTTGTCGACGTCGTTGGGGTGGGCGCGGGCGAGGGAGGCGATGGAGGCGCCGCGGACCTCGCGGGCGATGGTGGAGACGGCCTCGAAGTCGCCGGGGGAGCTGGCGGCGAAGCCGGCTTCTATGATATCGATGCCTAGCCTTTCGAGCTGTTTAGCGACCTCCAGCTTTTCGGAGGTAGTCATGCCTGCGCCGGCGGTCTGTTCGCCGTCGCGGAGGGTGGTGTCGAAAATCTTTACAATATCCTGCGCCATGATGGTTTCCTTTCTCGCGTTGTCCTTTTTATTTCCTGGATGCGCCCGACCTCTTAAAGACCACTCCGATGAATCGGAGCGGTCATCCCATCCCTAACTAAGGACAACGCAGGCCGCCAGAGAGAGCGCTGCCATAGCCCCCCTCCGGTCGGCGGTCTGCGCCTGCAACCTCCAAACTGTAGCAACCCTTCATACACCCAACCTTTTCCAAAATAAAAAACCCGTCCACAAAAGGGACGGGCATAATTCCCGCGGTACCACCCTACTTCCCCGATAAAATCGGGACGCTCGGCGCTTTAACGGTGCGTTCCGTTCAGTCCTACGTTAAGTTTTCGGACTGGCCGCTCCGGGGCGAGTTCGCCACCTGGGCTTCCTGCCTTGCACCTACCGGCAGGTCTCTGAAAGGCCAGGGTAGAGCTACTGCTCCCCATCACTGCGTTTGCTTTTTTCGTAACCTTGGGATAATACCACGACGGTCAAGGGGGTGGCAACAAGGATTTGTCAGTGGTGCGACCAAAACGCTTCCAAGCTGCCTCAACTACCCTACATTGTCAATACTTCAACCCTTGGTGCTAGAATACCGCCATCTCTGAACCTTAAGGAGTCTCGACATGCCTGCCCATTACTCTCGCGGCGCTACATATAAGGAAGCGCCTCAACTGCCCGACGACCCCATCATAGACCTTCTGGCCGCCACCAACTCGAAGGTGGAGCATCTCGACCTGTCGCCGGACGGGAAGCGCATCGCGTATGTTTCCGCCCAGAGCGGCGGCTATGACCTGTGGGTGTGCGACATCGACGGGAAGAACAACCGGCGGCTGGTGGACATGTACCCGGAGGAGTGCCTGAACCCGTCGTGGTCACCAGACGGACAGTGGGTGGCGTGGACGGCTCGAAACGACGCTTTCAAGATACGGGCCGACGGCTCGGAGCCGCCCATCAACCTCACCTACGGCTGGGGACCGTCACGAGGGCACGAGTTCATTCGGTGGACACCGGACGGCAAGCGCATCGTGTTCATACACATCGGCGGCAACGGGTACATGCAGGTGTGCTCGGTGCCCACGGCGGTGCCGACGGGGAAGATACGGCCTCACTGGATTACCAATGAGGAGTTCAACTCGACGGACGTCTTCGTGTCGCCGGACGGCAAGCACGTGTGCTTCATGTCGGACAGGTCGGGGTACGCGGACTTCAAGAGGATGGACGTATGGATAGCGCCCATCGAAGGCGGCGAGGCGCGGAACATGACGCCGAACACCTTCGAGCATTACGACTACAGGCCCAGGTGGTCAACGGACGGGAAGAAGCTGGTGTTCACCAGCGACAAGAGCAACTTCAGGAAGGTTGGGGTCATCGACGTCGCTACGGGCAAGATAAGCTTCCCAACCAGCGGCGACTACGATGAGTACAATCCGCGGGTGTCGCCGGACGGGAAGTGGATTGCATACGTGGCGAATATGGGGTGGACGTTCCAGGTCATCAAGGTAGCCATCGACGGGTCCAGCAAGCCGGCGCAGCTGACCAAGGGGGACGCGGTCCATGGCGGCTTCGACGCCTACCAAGTGCGGGGGACTATCCGGTGGACGCCGGACAGCAAGAGCATTGTGGCGACTCGGATGGACCACGCGCACACCAGCGAGGTCATCGTCATTCCGGCGGAGGGCGGCGAGCCGAAGCAGATAACCAACGTAATGCCCAAGGGCCTGGAGAACTTCAACTTTGTCAAGCCGGAGCTAATCAAGTACAAGAGCAAGGACGGGCTGGAGGTGCCGGCATTCCTGTACCGTCCTCCCAACGCGGGAAACAAGAAGACGCCGCTCATCATCTACGCCCGGGCCAACACCAAGGGACTTCACGTGCGGGGGTTTTATCCCATCATCCAATACTTCGTGTCGAAGGGCTACTCGGTAGTCGCGCCGGAGGTGAGGGGGTCGGCGGGGCTGGGCAAGCAGTACGAGTTTTTGAACTATGGGGACTGGGGAGGCGGGGACATCGACGATTTCGCGTACTCGGCCTTACACCTCATCGAGCAGGGCTTGGTGGACAAGGACAAGGTTGTCATGCAGGGAGGCAGCACGGGCGGGTTCTTTGTGTGCGACATGATTTTCCGGTACCCGGACCTGCTGAAGGCGGCCATCTGCTTCTATGGCCCGCCGGACCTGATCCACTCGTGGCGGATGAGCAACGGGGCAGGTAAGCCGGTGCTGGGGGACGTGGTGGCTGGCGACCGGGGCGGGCCGGACATGAACCCGGAGCACTGGATGAAGCGGTCGCTCATCTACAACATCGATAAGGTCAAGACGCCGCTGTTGATACTGTGGGGCGATCGGGACGGGGTGCGAATATCGATGGCGGACGACTACTTCCGCGTCGCCAAGGAGAAGGGGCTGTACACCGAGTACATCCAGTACAACTGCGAGCCGCACGGCTGGTACCACTGGCGACCAGAGACGCTATCAGACTGCATCCGACGGATGCACGCGCACTATAAGAAGTTTACCGGCGTGTAAGAGCAATCTCGGGCCGTCCGCCGCGGCGGACGGCCCGTCTAGCTTTTAAGCCACCTCAAACCTTTCGGACTCCGGGGGCTTAGACCACAACGCCTCGGCGCCTTTCATGGCGGCGGCACGCTGTGGGCTGGCGCGCCAGCCTTCGTAGACCTCGTTGCTGGACCACGTCACCAGGGTGGTGATTTTGGAGGGGTCCTTGTGGGAAACGAGGGTGACTCGCGTGCCAAAGCCGGGCCATCTGCTTTGGGCTTTGCCGTTGCCTTCCAGGAGGCGCTTGGCCTCAGGAATTTTGTCGGCCTTGGCCCAGTGGTGAGTTAAGACTCCAATCATGGTGTCACCTCGTAAGTAAGAATATGGCGCCGCCGGCCATCAAGATACCCATCACCTTAGTCGCCGAGGCGTGTTCACCCAAGAAGAGGAAACCAAGGACCGCGGCCACGGCCATGTTCATGGCGTAGATGGGCACCACCTGGGAGGCTGAGGCCTTGCTCAGGGCGGTATAGAATCCGATGACGCTGATGGTCAGGAACACGCCCGCGATTAGCAGCATCAGGGTGGCTTTATTACCGCCAAGGCCATCCGTGAAACTGGTGCCTTTGGCAGCCGCCCATATGATGGCAGCGGCGGTAAGGATGAGGTTGTTTATCACTACCGCGAGTTCGGGGGTGATATTGCGTAAGCTTATTTTGAGGAAGGTTATCATGAAGCCGTAGCTGACCATGGCGAGGAGGATCCAAGTCAGGTAACTCAAAGGTTCACTCCTTATAGTGCTACGCTTTGGTGCCGTAGATGCGTTGGGGTTCGACGATGACGACGGCTCGTTTGTCTTTGGTCATGGCCTTGTCGTAGTCATTCCAGTCCGGGTGTTCCTGGCCCGAGGCGGCGCGGTAGACGTCTCGGAGGGCCAGTCGAAGCTCTTCGTGGTCGGTGTTGTCGCGGTCCATGATTTTGGCCTGGCCCTCCAGGACCACGTAGCCCCACCAGTCCTGCTGGGACACGAGGATAGAGCACTTGGGGTTGCGTTTGAGATTGGCGAGCTTGGCCCTGCCGGCGGTGGTGGTGAAGGCTACACCTTCTTTGAATGGGCCGCAGCTAACGAGGCTCATCTGTACGGCCCCGTCCTTGCGGAAGGTGGATACTACGCCGTAGTGGTTCTGTTTGATGAAGCGTTTGACTTTATCTGGCAGCATATTCGACCCCCACACTTGCGATGCCTGGATTTGCAGGCTATTGTACACGATGTCCTTTGAGGCTAAGGAAGGCTTGTAAGGGAGGGCGTATGGTCTACGATTCGCCCAAGGGGAACATCAGCATCCTGGTGGCCGGCGACGCGATGATTACGCGTCGAATATCGATGTTCAAGGAGCCGTCTTTCACCGAGCTGGTAGACCTTATCCGCTCCACCGACGCCAGCCTAGTGAACCTGGAGATGCTGTTCCACAACTTTGAGATGAGCTGGAGCAACAAGGGCACTATCTCCTTCCAGGTCTCGGACCCGTCTAACCTGGCGGAACTGAAGTGGATGGGCTTCCGGGCGGTGACCACGGCCAACAACCACTCTTACGACTACAACGAAGCCGAGTTTATGACCACGCTGTCACACTGCAAGGAGCAGGGGCTGTTGCAGGCTGGGGGAGGCCGGAACCTGGACGAGGCCCGCGCGCCGGCGTACATCGACACGGCGGGAGGGAGGGTGGCGCTGATGAGCGCGACGACTACATATTCGCCGGAGTCGAGGGCAGGTTTCGGGCGGCCCGAGTTTCCGGGGAAGCCAGGCGTCAACGCGCTTCGCCACACACTTATACATAACGTGCCAAAATCGGCCTTCGAGGCGCTCAACGAGGTAAACCGGGGTCTTGGATATGAGGACCTGGAGGAGGCGCGGCGCCGCTTTCTACCCACCGGCGCCGAGGAGTACGACCGCGCCGTGGAGACGCGGTTCTTCGAGAACCGGTTCAAGCTGGGAAAAGACTACTCGATGGAGACCTATTGCAATAAAGAGGACCTGACGGGGATTGAGAAGTGGATTCGGAGCGCGCGCCTGACGTCGGAGTGGCCTATCTACGGCGTACACTGCCACGAAAGCGGCGCTGGCGGCGAGCAGCAGAGCTCCGGCACCCGCACCGCACCGCCGGACTTTCTAAGGGAGTTTGCCCATTTCTGCATTGACCAGGGCTGCGCTATGTTCTTTGCTCACGGGCCGCATTTTCTCCGTGGCATTGAGATATACAAGGGCAAGCCGATTTTCTATAGCCTGGGCAACTTTATCTTTCAGAACGAGACGGTGCAGTGGGTGCCGGACCCGGCATATAAAGGCCTAAAACTTAGCTACAATCACGCTGCCGGCGACTGGGGTTACGCCCGCTCAGACGGGGGACGTTTCGGGTTCGCGGCGCACAGGGCGTTCTATCGAAGCGCGGTGGCGGTCTGCCGATACACCGGTGGGAGCTTGAAGGAGGTCCGGTTATATCCTATCGACCTGGGGTTTGGGGAGCCGATGGGGCAGCGGGGGAGGCCGGTAATGGCGCAGGGGCAGGTTGCTCATGAGATCCTGGGCTGGATGCAGGATGTGTCCAAGCCTTTTGGAACCAGGATTGCCGTTGAGGGGGATGTGGGGGTGATAAGGGTGTAGGAGGTAAAAAGGAACACGCAGCATAGCGATGATATGAGGGACCGAGTTACCGTCATAACAGATTCCCTTCGACCAGGCTCAGGACAGGCTTCGACTGCGTCTCAGCAACCGTCTTTAGAGTTAGGCATAAATCACCTTAGGAGAAAGATGCCAAGGGGTCTTATGTTTGAGCATAGCGTTGAGGATGGTAAGGAGCTTGCGCATGCAGGCCACCAGGGCCACCTTCT
>VGZZ01000010.1 GCA_016872285.1 SAR202 cluster bacterium
GTTGCCGCCGTCCCACTCGCGTTTGCGCGTGCAGTGACGGCACAACAGCGGGCAGATGTCCGTTATGACAAAAAGCGCCCGGTCAGGGTACCTGTGCACCAGCCCGGGGACCGGCGAATCGTCCCGCTCGTCCAGCGGGTCGTCCTCACCCGCCTCGGGGTGAGTAATCTCTTCAAAGGATGGCAGGGACTGCAGCAATACCGGGTCGTTGGGGTCGTCGGCCTGGACCAGCGACAGGTAGTAAGGGGTTATGGAAAAGGGGTACTTGACGCTGACCAGCTCCAGCTGCTTCCTCTGAGTCTCCGTAAGCGGATAGACTCTAGCCAGCTTCTCAACGTTATTGAACCGGTTCCTGAAGTGCCATTTCCAGTCGTCCCACTGCTCCTGGGTAGGCTTTAACGCCTCCCAAATGCGGTCTTTTAAGGTAAGTTTGGGCCTACTACCCGGAGGCTCCTTGATTTGGGTTATGGTGGTCATCAGACTATTCCTCTTTCTTGCTTTTTAGGCCGCGGCCAACGTGCAGGGTTCCACAGGGCAATTCAGGAAGTCAGGGCGTCATTCCTTGCGTACCTCCCCCGCTAAAAATCCTGCGTAAGGCAAACCAGGAATCCCCTATATCATGAAAGTCAGGTATGACGCTCACTTGGATGTATCCCGATGAGCGATAAAACCCCCGGGCGGGACGGTATTTCCGGGACGGCCAACTATCAGCGGCCGCCATTTTCTCGGCCTTCCTATGAAGCGCGTATCGCGGCGTCATGGCTATGAGATCTGGCTCCTTCTAGAGCAAGCTCCATAATTTGTCCCACCAGGTCCTTATATGTCATCTCGCAGGTCCTGGACTGCAAAGCCAGGCCCGCGCCGGGGGATAGGTCCGGGTTTGGGTTCACCTCCAGGAGATGCAAGCGTCCCGCGACGTCCCCCCTAAGGTCCACCCTGGCGTAATCAGGCGCCCCGACGATCCGGTGGGCCGACAGGGCCATCGCCTCGATTTCCCGCATTGTCTCCTGCTCCACCAGCGCCGGGCAGACCGGCGTCGCCTTCTTGTATGCCGGGTCGCTGGTTGTCCACTTCGACGCGTAGGTCAGTATGCGAGGACCAGGATAGTCCTCAGCGTAAACAATCTCAGACGGCGGCAAGACCCTGGGGTTTTTCCCTCCAAGAATGGAAGCGTTAAACTCCCGGCCCGGCAAGAACAGTTCCACCAGCGCGGGCTGCCGGTACGTCTCGACTATAAACTCAACCTGTCGATCCAGTTCGCTGACGTTATATACAACGCTGGAGAAGTTGCAGCCCTGGGAGGCATCCTCCCGTGCCGGCTTTACGATCACTGGGAACTCCAGGCGGAACTGCCCTGGTTCCACTTTCTCGAACACCTGGTAATCAGCCGTCAGCACACCAAAGGAGCGCAGCCGCTCCTTGGTCCTGGCCTTGTCCAGACAGAGCGCGAGGGTGGAAGAAGCCGCTCCGGTAAAGGGCCGGCCCATATCCTCCAGCACTTCGGCTAGCTGCCATTCAGTATCGGAATCGTCCCCGAAGCCCTCAAAAAGATTAAAGAACACGTCCGCGTCGCAGGCGCGCAGCTTTTCAACGGCGCTAGCCAGCGGGGGCTCCAGTCCCAAAAGGGTTGTGGTATAGACCAGGGCGTCCAGCGATTCCTTGATGGCCGCCACTGACTCCATAACGCCGGCAATGGCCGCCTTGTCGCCGCGGGTCCACCGTTTTGAGGGAGCAGGCTGGTTATAAATGACCGCCACTCGCAACGTGGTTATTTCACACCTACCAGTTCACAGCGTTCCAGGGCGGCTTCCAAGATACCCCCAATTAACTGGTTGTAGCTTTGGCCCATGAGTCCTGCCATAATCGGCAAGTCGCTATAAACCGGCGATAACCCCGGCAGGGGATTCACCTCAAGAAAATAGGGTCGATTTTTTCCATCGACCCGGAAGTCAAATCGCGCCATGTCTCTGCATTGCAGTCCTTTATGCAAAGCCAGCGCCATGCCCTCTATCTCCTTCAGCGTCTGCGGGGGCAAATGCGCCGGACAGCGATACGACACCAGCCGCTGCCAGTCCCGTTTCACCTCCAGCGTATACATGAAATTGTCCCCCGCGCCGTTGCGCGGCACCACCTCCATAACTCCTGCCACCTGCGGCGGGCGATTTCCCGTAACCCCTACTGTTATCTCCTTGCCGGCGATGAACTCTTCCACCAGAGCGGGCTGCCTATACATCCTATGTACGGCTTCAACCGACGCCGCCAGGTCTTCCAGATTTCCCACTTTAGAAGTGAGCCGGATACCCTTGCTGGAACCTTCAAAAGCTGGCTTGACAACCAGAGGCAGGCTAAGTCCATCAGCTAGGGCCAGGTCAACGGCCTGCGTATGATCTAAAACAGCGTAGCGCGGCGTCCTGACTCCCAGGGACTCGGCCACTCTCTTGGTGAGGGGTTTGTCCAAACAAAGCGCCAGGGTCAGCGGGTCAGCCCCGGCGTATGGGATCCTTAGCATCTCCAGGACGCCGGGCACCTGCGCTTCACGGCTTCGATAGGTGCCGCGGCCTTCGGAAATGTTGAAGACAAAGTCTACCTTCTCGTTCAGGACCGACTGCAAAAACTCGATCCCGCCTCCCAGACGTACCACCTTGTGCCCCAGCCGCTCAATTTCGCCAGCCAGGGCGTCAATGGTATCCGGAGGGTCACACTCCTCGGTCTCGTCCTCCGGAGCGCCCGGGCGTACCTCTACCGCGGTCTTCAGGTCGTAGGTGAGCCCTATCTTCAACGTCCTCTCCTCAATTAGTTTTCTATGGCGTTGGACTATGCGAAAACAGAGAAGGACATAGGTATAGAAATTTGCCGGGGCTTAAACCTGAGGTAGGACGAGGGACAAAGGGAGAGCGCTAAACGATTGGAACTCTTAAAAAATGGAGCAATGGATATCGAAAGAAAACGGGGCGTGAGTACACTGTCCTTCAAAATCTGGCCTGCGTTCGCCGCTATGTTACCTGGCCACCGCCGAGATACTTTCATCTCAGCCCAGTTTTTTCTTTCTCCTGAAGGCAGTGAAATAGTACTAAAAAAACCTTGCCACAATATACCACCGTTGTCAAGGCATTTATCATCGATTTTATAAAAGTGCCAGGACAGATTTTATACCAGTTTTTTAATCGGCCATTTCCTCTGACAAACCTTCTTTACGGTCTCCTTATCCAGGCAGTATATCCTTCCATCCAAAGTTGCGCTATAATTTTATCCATGCCACTATGACGCGGACCTTTATACATAAACTCTTCCATGGTCTTGGCAAAGTCGGAGCGGCGTCCATAGCCGCCTCCCTTATCCTGACGTCCTTCGGTCCCGCCCTGGACCACCACTTCCCGGAACGCAACCCCTTCCACCTCCACCTATATCCCCACACATCCTCACCGCCCTCCTCCCATTCTCACCCCTACCAGGCGCCTCACAGCCACACCGCCCATAGCCACGACTCCCCCGAGTCCAACGCTTTTTCCAGCGAGACGGTGTATCTCTCACCATCAGACGGTATTAGCCGTGCTGTCTCCATGACTCCTCCCATCCCTGCCGAGCAAGCTCCCATGTATTCTGACGGCGGCATCGCCGACAATCTGTTCCCCCTCCCATCTGACAATCTTCTTCAGTACACCAGCCACATATCCCTGGCCAAGAAGCCGCCTCGATCCTGAGCTCCTCTTCCCTCTTCCAGAACCCTTCGGAGGCAATTAGCCGCTGAAGGGTGATTGCCACACACATTTATATATAGAGGAGCCGTCCTATGTTTTCGTGGAATAGACCTGCTCTTGCCGCTGTCCTCTTAGCCCTCCTGGTCCTGGCGCTCAACCTCGCCGTCGTCCAGGCCCATGAGCGGCGAAACGTTGGTCCCTACAAGTTCGTCGTCGGCTGGGATGCGGAACCAGCTTACGAAGGCCAGAGGAACGGCGTTGGCGTGCGCATCACCGCATCCAACACGACACAGCCCGTCGAAGGCGCCCAGGAAACCTTGCAGGTGGAAGTGACCCACGTCCCTTCGGGTGCCAGGCAGACTTCACTTATGCGCGCAGTCTTTCGAGACCCCGGCCACTACACCGTGGACATCCTGCCGACGGCCCCCGGCCAGTACCGCTTCCGGTTCTTCGGCACGGTGGGCGGCACGACGGTGAACGAGACCTTCGAGTCGGGTCCTAACACTTTCGACGACATGGAGGCCATAGACGCCATCCAGTTCCCCGAAAAGCTGGCGTCCCTCCGCCAGATCGAAGGCGCGGCCCGCGGCGCCCAGACCGCCGCCTCCGAAGCTGATGACAAAGCCTCCAGCGCTCAGGTCTTGGCCGTGGCTGGCATCGCCTTGGGCGTAATCGGCCTCATCGCCGGCGGCGCGGGCCTCTGGCTCGCCTTGCGCAGAAAATAGTTTTAAGAAAAGCGGCCAGGCACGCGCGTGCCTGGCCGCTTTATCTGTAACCGCGGGGTGCCTATGAAATTCTCTTTATTGACCCCTACACGAGTTGTTCTAGCAGCCCTTTTGCTGGGTCTGGCCGCCCTCTTCTCGCTTCCCTCCGCCGCGCCCGCCTCTGCCCATGCCAACCTCATCCAGTCCGGACCTGCCCCTGACTCGGTCCTGGACTCGACTCCGGCCGGCATTACCTTACGGTTCAGCGAGCCTATCGCTCCGTCCTTCAGCTCTATCGAAGTCCTGAACGCCGCGGGGCAGCGCGTGGACCAGCGCGCCCTGCGATTCGACGCCAACGACTTGACGCTTATGGCGCTGGACCTGCCTGTCCTGCCCAACGGCACCTACACCGTCGTCTGGCGCAACCTCTCCACGGTGGACGGCCACTCGGTCAGAGGCAGCTTCGCCTTTTCCATCGGCGAGCCGCTTACACCCCAGGAGCCGGTGGAATCCGAGCCAGGGTTGTTTCAGTCTCCAGCCTCGCCTCCGATACGATGGCTCGTTCTCCTAAGCGGGATGGTCATGGTTGGCGGCTTGGCTTTCTACACTCTGGTGTTGTCGCCATTCTTCTCGAAAAACTCCACAAGCCCACAAATACGGAAACTCGGCCAGTCCCTAAAATCCCAAGCGCTGAAAACTTCGCTTCTGATGGCGCTCCTCTTTCTCGCAGCTTCCGCAGCCCAGCTCTTGGTCCAGGCCTCCACAGCCGCCGACACGACCTTCCTCAAGGCCTTCGGCAGTCCCCTGCGTACGGCCCTTCGCGACACCGAATGGGGCCATCTTTGGCTTTGGCGGACTGGACTGGGCCTTGCCCTTGTCCTCACCCTGGGCTGCCTATCGTTTAAAGCCTTCCAGTCCTCCGACGCGAAACGTGAAAGCATCCGTGTATATCTCGAAACCTTCGGCCCCTACCTGGCCCTGGCCCTTGGCTGCGCCTCCCTCTTCGCCATCAGCATGGCCAGCCACAGCGCCGCCCTTACCGATATTAAGGCCGCCGCGGTCTTCACCGATTACAGCCATCTGCTGGCTTCCGCCTTCTGGGCCGGAGCCCTGGTCCATCTGGCCCTGGCCCTGCCCCTCTTCTTTAAGTCCCTCAACCCCTCGGAACGTCAGACCGCCCTGGCCTCCCTGACGCCTCGATTTTCCATCATCGCGACCTTGAGCGTCGGGACGCTCATCATCACCGGCCTCTACAGCGCCTGGATGCACGTCGGCTCCTTTTCCGCTGTCGACACTCCCTATGCATACACCCTTATCGCGAAGACTGTCATTATCCTGCCTCTCCTCGCCTTCGGCGCCCTCAACATCCTCTGGGTGCGCCCTCGATTAAAGGGTAACTCTGCGGCCAGCCTCTGGCTAAGAAGGTTTGTGATAGGCGAAACCGTCCTGGTGGTCCTGGTGGCGCTGTCCGTCGGTTTTCTCACAAGCCTGGAGCCCGCCAGGCAGGCGGACGAGTCCGACGGCGTCTCAGGCGCGGGCATACGGTTGAGCGACACCGTCGAGGGCATCAATGTCACCCTGCGCGTCGAGCCTGGGCAGATAGGCGTGAACCGCGCCTCGGCGGAGCTTCGAGACGCCGGAGGGACGCCCGTCGGCAACGCGTCGCAGGTGGAGGTCACCTTCGCTTATCTGGAGGCCGACGTCGGCGCGTCGACTCTAACCCTATCCAACCAGGGCCGCGGGATTTACGTCTCGGACTCCGCCTTCCTCAGTCTCCAGGGCCAGTGGCAGGCTGAGGTGACAGTCCGCCGCCCCGACGCCTTTGATACCCGCACCGCCTTTCGATTTGCTGTCGCCGCTCCGGGCCAGGCTGTCGGTGGCGCCGCCCCGGAAGAGGACATCGCCAGACTGCTTCTGGGCATCGAGATCATTTTGATGGGAGCGCTCTTCGTATCGGTGGGCATCGCCGTCGGCGGCTGGTTTACCGGCAGGGGGGCGGTCCTTGTGGGGCCGGGCGTCGTGGCGGCCATCTTCGGGGTCTCACTAATGTTCAACAGCGGCGCTTTCTCGGACGAGGAAATAACCACAGGCCCCTTCCCGCCCAACGCCGAGTCGCTGGCTAAAGGCAAGGCTTTATACCAACAGCACTGCATCGCCTGCCACGGCGTCGGCGGCCGGGGCGACGGCCCCGCCGCCGGCGGACTCAGCCCGCCTCCCCTGGACCTGACGGTACACGTGCCCCTGCACACCGCCCAGGAGCTGCTCGGCTTCATCGAAAACGGAATCCCCGGCACCGCCATGCCCGCCTTTGACGACGTACTCTCATACGAAGAGAAATGGCACCTTATCAACTACATCAAGTCTCTGGCCGAATGAGCAGATATTGACATGCGTGCGAGAAATCATGTAATATGTGGATAATTGAGAGTATGTATCAATAATGGTCTCAGAAAAGCACATAACCATCTCCCAGCTTGAGGAGCCTTTCGCCCGCCGCACCTCCTCCCGCCGCGCCGTCCTTGACGCTGTCGCCGCATGGCCCGGCCACTTCTCCGCCGAGGAGCTTTGCAAGACCGTCCCCCGCGCGGGCCGCGCTACCGTCTACCGTACCCTGGCATCCCTGCAAGAAGCCGGCATCCTCTGCCGCGTCATGGTAGACAACGGCTCGCCACGATACGAGTTGGGCGGCGGCAGGCACCACCACCATCTGGTCTGCGTCGACTGCGGCCAGGTACAGGACATCGCCGGCTGCGGCCTCGACGATTTTGTCGAGCGCGTGTCCCGGCGCTTCGGCTACGAGACTGAGGGCCACCGACTGGAGGTCTATGGACGGTGCGCCAGGTGCCGCGATACTAACGGAAAAGAAGGAACACCGCCTTAAATCTTAGCCTCTCTTTTTTTGAAGTTTAGTGATACTACATCTCATTAATAAGGAGACAGCATTGTCCACTCTCGCCGGTCATATAAAACGTCACAGCCTACGATTGCTGGCATCTTTCCCTCTCGCACTTTGCCTACTGGCGGGCCTGGCCCTGTCAGCCTGCGGCGATAACGGCTCCGCCCGCGCGTCCGACAAGCTAAAAATAGTCACCACCGCCAGCTTCATTGATGACTGGGTCCGGGAGGTGGGCGGGGAGCGGGTGGACAGCTTTAGCCTCATCCCCCTCGGCGCCGACCCCCACACCTACCAGCCAGGCGCCGGCGATGTCAGCCGCTTAGCAGACGCTAACATCGTATTCAAGCTCGGCCTCACTTTCGAGTCCTCAAACTTCGACCGCCTGCTGGATAACACCGTAACCGACAAAACAAATCTTGTCGCTCTAGGCGAATCGGTGCAGCCTATACCCTTTGAAGAGACTCACGAAGAGCACGTGGACGAGGAGGAGGCGGAACACGATGAGGAGGAAGAGGAGGGCGAACATGAAGAAGAGCATGGCAAATTCGACCCCCATTTCTGGTTTGACCCCTTAAAGGTTAAGGATGCGGTCAGCAAAATCGCCGACACGCTTTCTCAAGCCGACTCTGACGGCGCCGCCGTTTACTCGCGGAACGCTGGCCGCTATATTCAGCAGCTTGATGAGCTTCATGAGTGGATACGGCAGCAGGTGGCGCAAATTCCCGTGGAGCGGCGGCTTTTGATAACCAGCCACGAGAGCCTGGGATACTTTGCTCACCGGTATGAATTTGAGGTGGCTGGCGCCATCATTCCAAGCCTGAGCACAGAGCAGGAGCCATCGGCCCAGGCCATTGCCCACCTCGTGGAAGAAATAAAAGAACACAACGCGCGCGCCATATTTGCCGAAAGCACCCTCAGCGACCGTCTGGCCCAAAATATAGCCCGCGATGCTGGCGTCAAAGTGGTCACTAAACTCTACACCGAGTCCTTAGGCCCCTCCGGGAGCGGCGCCGATACATATATAAGTATGATGCGTTACAATGTTCAGGCCATTGTGCACGCCCTGAAGTGAACTCCCAAAATGGCAGCAAGCCCCTCGCCGTCGAGGCCAGAGACCTTGTAGTTGAGCTGGGGGGCGTACGCGTGCTGGAGAGCGTCAGTTTCGGCGTGAAACAGGGCGTGCTTATGGGCGTGGTCGGCCCCAACGGCGCGGGCAAGTCAACGCTATTCAACACCATTGCCGGGCTGGTCGCTCCACAGCATGGACAGGTGCTAATTCACGGCCATGCACCCCAGCGAGTCCGAGGGCCCCTGGCCTACGTGCCCCAGCGTGAGCAGGTGAACTGGCGATTTCCCCTCACCGTGTGGGATGTGGTGCTGCTGGGCCGCTGCTGCAAAATCGGCGTTGTTCGCCGCCCGGGCCGCGCTGACCGGGAATTAGCCATAGTGTGTCTGGAAAAGGTTGGACTCCTGGATAAACGCCTGGCCCTGGTCTCCCAGCTTTCCGGCGGCCAGCGGCAGCGGGTCTTTGTCGCCCGCGCCCTCGCCCAGGAGGCCGATGTCCTTCTGCTGGACGAGGCCTTCAGCGGCATCGACGTCGGCTCCCAAGAAGGTCTTGTGGAAGTCCTCAGGACTCTTCGAGACGAGGGCAAGACCATCCTCACCGCTACCCACGACCTCACCAATCTCGCCCGCCGTTTTGATGAGGTTCTGTGTATTAACCGCCATATCTGCGCCTGCGGTCCGCCGTCCCAAGTTTTCACGCCCGCGGTCCTGGAGGAACTGTACGGGGCCCATGGGATGCTCTATACCAACCCTTCGGTTGAGCAAGGTCATGGACACCATAGTTAATTATCTGGCCGATCCTTTTCAGTACGGCTTTATGGTGCGGGCCTTAGTCGCCAGTGTGCTGGTGGGAATCCTCTGTCCCCTCCTGGGCGGCTACGTGGTGACTCGCGGCTTTGCCTTTATGGGCGACGCCCTTTCCCATGCCATTCTCCCCGGCGTTATCGCCGCATTCATCGTCGGCGTGAGTCCCTTTATCGGCTCCGTTCCCGTGGCCATAGCCCTGGCCCTGCTCATCGGATTTGTTGTCCAGAGAACGGGTGTCAGCGAAGACACATCCATCGGCATTCTCTTTGCCAGCCTGTTCGCCCTCGGCCTTGTGCTCCTGTCCCTCAACGACGGCCTGAGAGTGAATCTGGAGGACCTTCTGTTAGGCCAGGTACTTGGCGTTTCCACGGCGGACATTTTCGTGACTGTGGCCCTGGCGGCCCTGGTAATTCTGCTGCTTTTCCTGTTCCACAAAGAGATGGTCTTCACCAGCTTCGACCCCGTGGGGGCAAAAGTTGTGGGTCTGCCCACAGCGGCAATTGACTACTTGCTGGTGGCCCTGTTGGCCCTAGTCATAGTCATCTCGGTCCAGACAGTGGGCATAGTTCTCGTCATGGCCATGCTGGTCACACCCGCCGCGACGGCCTATCTGCTGGCGGGGCGCTTTGTGGGCGTGATGCTCTTGGGCGCCGTCCTGGGAATGGCGTCGGCTATTACCGGCCTCTATCTCTCCTACTATTTGGACTTACCATCCGGCGCTGCCATGACCCTTGTAGCTACCGGCGGGTTTACCATCGCCGCGATTTTCAGGAAGAGAACCGTTTAACCTATCGCGGGTAAATGGCGGGCTAAGGCCCTCCAAAAAGGCCCAATAAACAACAAGGAGAGGATATGCAGTTCTACAACGTAAAGACTCGGAAAAAGGTTGATGTGCCGGACAGCAGGATCAAAAAGGTGGTCCTGAAGCGTAAGACCGGCGGGCAGACCTATGCCGCCACCGCGGAAGACAATGGCGTCAAAATATTCAAGATTATCAGCAAGGCTCAGTACGATTCTCTAAAAGCCGCCAAAGGATAGGGTGTCAATTAGCCATGTGGTGGTTTAAGAGGGCCGCTTTCCATAAGGCAGAGCCGCAATCCCAGATAATGCATCCCTGGTATCTGGATTACGAGCTGGTGGAAGAGCCTATAAGAGGACTGGTCTGGAGCCTTAATCATACGGACCTGGTGGAAACCCTCTCATCCTGCTGCGGACATCCTGAAAATGAGGAATGGGCTGCCAACAGCAGGGTAGGGTATGTCCTCTATCGGGTGATACGGCCCTCTTTGTGGAAGGTGGTTTTGACGGAAATCCAGAAAGCCAGCGCTTCTTGGAGCGCCGTGGAACTTTTAATAGGGGGACGCAGGGAACAGTCTATGGCCTTCCAGGCTAGACCTTCCGACCCGGAGCGGATCAGGGATGCCTTATACAGGGCCTACCGCCAAACGGAGACAATTGTGGCCCGCCATCTAGACCCGGACTGCTTGTCTCTGAGTCCTGGCGCTAACCTCGTCAACAATTTGTCTAAGACGGCCCGGGTGAGACCTTTGGACAATTTCACAGCATCAAAATAGAGTTCTTTGCTTCATATGATGGGGTTAAGCCGGGCCGGCACCTGGTTTGCCCTCTCTAACTGGCTGGGAGCCGACCTCCCTCCCAGCCGGTTTTCTTTTTCCTACGGTCTTCCCCTAGCGTGAGTCCCACCATCGGCGGCTTTGTATATACAATGCATACCATCTCCCACACTTATCTCAGAGTAAATAGCCGCTGATGCTCGTCCAAAACCCTGGTTTAGATGTTATAATTCCACAGGCTGGCGCCTCTTAGAAACTTGCGCGCCGGCCTATTTTTTTAGACCTCAGGCTTTATGGCTTTCCTCCCTTTCTTACAACCTGCGCCCTCCCTCTCCCCAGAGGCACGGGATCGCGCCCTGCGGCTCGCTACCTGGGAGGGCGTCGCGTCGATTGGCTTCGGCAGCATCATCACCAGCGGGTTCCTGGCTGCCTTCGCCCTTGCCCTGGGCGCCAACAACTTCCAGGTCGGCATCCTGGCGTCCCTGCCCTTCCTCACCCAGCTCCTCCAGCTCCCTTACATCCTGGTTATCGAAAAACTCCGCCGCCGAAAGATCATCGCCGTACCCACCTGGGCCGCCGCCCAGCTTATGTGGTTTCCCATAGCCCTTATTCCCGTTCTGATTGACACCCCCGGGGACCTGGCGGTGTCCGCGCTCATTGTCCTTATAGGCCTTCGAGGCGTTGTCAACTCAGCCACCAACTGCGCGTGGAATAGCTGGATGCGAGACCTTATCCCCCAGCAAATCCTGGGGCTGTTCTTCTCACGAAGGCTCGCCTGGGCCACCCTGGCCGCCGCGGTCTTTGGCCTGTCCGCCGCCTTCTTTGTCGACTACTGGAGCGACCGCAACCCCGCTGAAGACGAGGTCTACGCTTACACCCTAGTCCTGCTCTTCGGCGCCGCCTTTATGGGCATGACCAGCCTTTTCTTGATGACGCGTATCCCTGAGCCTCAAATGTCCCCCGCCGAAGGAAAGCCCCTCTCCATTCGCGAAGCCTTGACTGTCCCGCTTAGGGATAAAAATTTCCGGCAGCTTCTAAAATTCCTCTTCTGCTGGGGCGTAGCTCTCAACCTCGCTACCCCATTTTTTGCCGTCTATATGCTCAACGAGCTGGACTACCCCGTGTCCGCCGTCATCCAGCTTAGCGTCTTAAGTCAGATGGCCAACGCCCTGTCCCTCAGGATGTGGGGCCTTCTGGTGGACCGCTTCAGCTCCAAGACTGTCCTGTCCATGGGCGCCTCCCTTTACGCCCTGGTCATCCTCGGCTGGGCCTTAAGCACCCTGCCCGAAGGCTACTCCGCCACCCTTCCTATCCTCGCCGCCCTCCACCTCATGGCGGGCGTCGCCGCCGCCGGCGTGTCCTTGGGAATCAGCACCATCGGCATGAAGCTGGCGCCCCAGGGCCAGGCCACCTCCTATCTCACCGCCGCCTCCCTCGCCACCAACATCGGCACTGCCATCGGCCCCCTCCTGGGCGGCCTCTTCGCCGACTTCTTCAGCGTTCGCGACCTTCAAATAAACTTCTCCTGGACCAGCCCTGCCAGGAACATAGACCTGGGAATCGTTCATCTCAACGGCTACGACTTTCTGTTCGTTATCGCCTTTATCCTGGGAGTCGGCACCCTCAATCTCCTGAGCACCCTCAAGGAGCAGGGAGATGTCAGCAAAGAGGAGGCCCTCGGCGCGCTGATGGCCCACACCCAGGACACCACCCGGGCCGTAAGCTCCGTCCCCGGCCTGGGCTTCGTCGCCAGCTTCCCTTTGACTCGATTGGGCCGGGTCCCCGGCCTGGATGTAGCCCTTGGCGTGACCGCTTACCAGGTGTCGGAGACCCTGCGCACCGCCGCTGCCGCTGCCGCCCGCGGCGGCCGGGCCACGGCCAGCATAAGAAGCCTGGTCGGTGATACGGCTAAGGAGTTGGTGGAAAGCATGGGCCACGTCGGCGTCCACGGCTACCAGGTCGCGCGGCACGTGGCCCGGGGCGCTATGCACGCCTCCGACGAGGTCAAGGAGGAGGTAGGCCATGCCGCCCATCAGACCATGGTCAGCGTCTTCGACGTACTGGCCGAGGGCGCCAAGGCCGACCATGAGCAGGTCCTATGGGGCGCCGCCTATGGCCTGCTGGAAGGGGCCGAGGAGATTGGCGCCGACCTCTTCGACACCGCCGGCCAGGCCCTCAAAAGCGCCAAGGAAATCGCCGAGCAGACTGGTCTTGAGCCCGACGCCGTCGCCAGCCAGGTCGCCACCGGCCTCTCCCTCGCCGCCCGCGCCCGCGGCCCCGAGGCCGTAGCCAAAGTCGACGCCGCCATCAAGCAGCATGAGGAGTCCTCCAACTCCACGGAGGCAGACAAGAGCGGGCCGTCTCACACTGACAGCAAAGGGTAAGTACGCGCATCATTGGGGCCGGGATGCCCTTGTCACATCTGGTCCCCCCTCTTCTCCTATTTCAAGGGAGAAGAGGGGGATAGGGGATGATGAGGTGATCCTTCATATCTCTTACCCTTCCAGCAGGCTGTACTCAGTCCCGATGCAGTCGGGAAAGGGGCCAGGGGATGGAATCCCTACTGAGGGGAGGTCTGCTTTTTCATGTTACCTGGTGATGGAATCGTGAGGCCCAACGCCCCCTTTCCTGCAAACCATCCTTCACCCTAAGTTGACAACGGCCTTCCCCTTGCTATATTAAAGGTTGCGCACAACGACAGAAAATAAACACCTAGGCAGCAAATAAGGAGGCTATCCTTGAAGTACAACGTCATCTCCGGCGATTCGCACGTAGATATGAGCTGGCTACCCGGCGACCTCTTCGTCAAAAATTGCAGCAAACCCAAGCTTCGGGATCTCATGCCACGCATCGTCGAGACCAAGGACGGCCTTCGATGGATCGCTGAGAAGGACAACGTCCTCGGCGTCGCCCAGTCCGCCGGATTCGAGTTCATCAAGCCCCAGCCCGGAAGATGGCGCCGCACCGACAAGATGCTGGCCGCCGGCTTCTACGACGGCCCCGCCCGCCCCGTCGACCCAGAGCTTCGCCTCAAGGACATGATGACCGACGGCGTAGACTGCGAAATCCTCTACGGCATCACCGGCGCAGGCAAGAACCTCCACCAGGACGATGTCATCGCCGAGGTCTACCGCACATACACCGACTGGGCTAATGAGTTCGCCGGCAGCTATCCGGGCCGCTGGTATGTCCTCGCGCCCCTGCCCTTCCACGACGGCAAGCTGGCCGCCGCCGAGGCCCGGCGTGCCTCCAAGCTCAAGTACGTCCGTGGCTTCGACCTCATGGCCAGCCAGTGCAAACATCCCATCTACGCCCGTGACGGCTATTGGGACGAGCTGTGGGAAGTCGTCAACGACACCGGCCTCTCCATCTCATCCCATCTTGGCGGCGGGCGCATCCCTGTCCAGGACCCGCCCGGCGGCAGCACCGCCTTCGTCATTGAAGGCCGCAAAGCCAACCAGAACGAGATCGCCTGGCGCGGCGTCATGGGCGCGCTGGGACAGCTCAGCGGCGTTCAGTATATGTGCGCCTTCCTCATGAACGGCGCCTGCCAGAAGTACGAAAACTTTAAGTTTGTAATGGGCGAGGCCGGCACTGGCTGGATACCCTTCATCCTCAACCGGCTGGACCACGCCTACAGCGAGCAGTACTTCGAGAGGATTGTCAAGAACCCGCCCATGCCTGAGCCGCCCAGCTACTACTGGGCCAGGCAGGGCTACACCACCTTCCAGGAAGAGCCCAGCGCCGGCCAGCTGGCCCACCTCGTCGGCATCAACAACGTCATGTGGGGCAGTGACTATCCCCACCCCGACAGCACCTGGCCCGATTCCCAGGAGGTCATCCACGAAGCCCTGGGTAACCTCAAACCCGCCGACTTGAAGAAAGTCCTCCGCGACAACGCCATTAAACTCTACAACGTGGGCAAGTAACCCTGTCCGCCACGCCGCCCCGACCGCCGAAAGGCTTCGGGGCGGCTTTTCTTTTTAGGGGGCGCCCTGTGCCCTTCCCAATCTACATCACCACTATCTTTGCTTTACTGACTGCTATCCTTTTCTCGCTGTCTATCGCATCCGCCAACGGCATCCACCCCAGCAGCGAGGAAATCTTCAACGGCCCCATAGGCCCTTACACCGCCCGCGTCCTGGCCGTCCGGCAGGGCAGCCAGTTCCACCTCACCATCGCCATAGTCGACACCAGCAGCGCCATCCTCCCCTCGCGCCCCACCGTAGTCGTGCGAGGCCAAAGCGTCGCCGAACCCGGCCTTACCATCGGCCCAGCCACTGCCGAGCCCTCCAGCGCGGGCGAGCAGTGGCATACCGTCACCTTCCCGGCTCCCAAGCCCAGCCAGTGGCGCTTCCACATGACCATCAACGGCCCTCTGGGCCAGGCCTCTACCAACTTTGAAGGCCCCATCCGCGAAGGCGGCGGCTTCAACTGGTTTTACCCCATCGCCGCCATCGCCGCCCTGGCCGGCGCTTGGGGATACCTTGCCTGGCGTAGAAACCAGGCCTTGAAGAAAATAACCCGCCTCAAACAAAGCCCCTAATCTTGCCGGCTGTTATTACTGCGATTCGCCTCTTGCGAGATTCACGGAGCCAGTCATTTTCCGCGATGGCTGGCTGTGGAAGAATCTCCTCAAGTTCTCCCCCTTCGGCCTGGAGGGCGAAGAGGGATTAAGGGGATGAGGTCGTGCCAAATGAGAACAAGGTTAACTATTTCCAATAAACAGCCCTCATAAAACCGCACCTTGCGCCCCCGCGCTTCCACCACTACACTTTCCCCCATCCTTCTCTGAGGCCTCTCATGCCTATCAATCTGGTCACCATACCGCTCAATCAGTTGGACGACTTCACCTACCGATGCTTCCGCGCCATGGGCGTCCCCGACGACGAAGCCCGCATGTGCGCCAATGCCCTCATGCAAAGCGAGCTCCACTGCCTCCCCGGCCAGGGCCAGGGCGTCCGACGCCTTCCCAACTACTACGAGCGCATCACTAAAGGCCACGTCAAGCCCGGCGCCCCGTTCCAAATCGTGAAAGAAAGCTCTGCCCTCGCGCTGGTCGACGCCCATAACGGCCTCGGCTCGCCCATCGGCCAGAAATCAATGCGACTCGCCGCCAAGAAAGCCAAGGCTTCGGGCGTCGGCACCGTCATCGTCAGAAACAGCACCCACTACGGCTCCTCCGCCGTCCACGCCCGCATCGCCGTCGATAACGACTGCATCGGCATCGCCATGACCAACGCCGGGCCCGAGATGGCCCCCTGGGGCGGCAGCCAGGGCCGAGTAGGCACCAACCCCTGGGCCATCGCCGCGCCCACCGGCGGCCCCTTCCCCGTTGTCCTCGACATCGCCCTCACCACGGCAGGCAAAGGCATGATGCGATGGTACGCCCGTGAGGGCAAGAAGATGCCCCTGGACTGGGCATTGACGCCTGACGGCCACGAGACCGACGACCCCAACGCCGCCATGGCGGGCGCTCTTTTGGGCATCGGCAGGCACAAGGGCTACGGCCTCGCCATGATGACCGACGTGTTGACCGGCGTCATCAGCGGCGGCGGCTTTGGTCTCGCGCCCTATTCCGGCCCGATTCAAGACTGCTCCCACACCTTCATCGCCCTGGACATCGCCTGGTTCATGCCCGTGGCCGAATTTAAGTCGCGAATGGACGCCTTCGTTAAAGAGGTCAAGTCCAGCAAGCGGCGCCCGGGCTTCGACGAAATCCTCGTCCCCGGCGAGTTCGACTACCGCCAGGAGCAGCACTTCCGCAAGCACGGCTGCCAGATAGACCCTGTAATAGTTGAAGAGCTACGCCAACTAGCCAAAACATTGAAAATAGACTCCCCATTTAAGAAATAGAGATCCCAATATGTCATTCTGAGCGAAGTCGGTACTCCGACGTAGTCGAAGAATCTGTTCTGACGGCTGACACGCTACACTCTCACGCGATACGTCAGGCCGGATCCCTCAATCTCTCAGCGTGACAAAAGCAGGCCACATGCCCCAACTTCTTTTCCCCCTCGCCAAACAGGTGGGCCGAGTGCCCTCCATGACCCTGCCCCTGGATGCCAAACAAGATGCCCGATTCAAGAAGCTCATGGAAGAAGCGGTCATGGTGGACCTCCACGAGCACCCCATGGTCCTGCCCGACGACATGACAAACATCATCGAATACCTCCGCGTCGGCGACTACGATTGGGGGTATCAGGCCGCGGAGCATGGCGGCTGGGCCGCGGTGGCGACGGCCAACTGCTTCCGAGGCATGGCCAAAAACCGCGAGCTATCATATATCTCCTTCGAAGACCTGGCCGACGAGGTCGGCATGATGGTGGCCCACATGGTCCAGCACAAAGACTCGGTGGTCAAGGTCACTACCGCCGACGAGATCCTGAAAGCCAAGGCCTACGGCAAGGTAGGCTTCATGCCCACCGTCGAGCACATGGCCCTCGGCGACCAGATCCAGCGCGTCGATACCCTCTACGCCCTCGGCGTTCGCATCGCCGGCCTCACCTACAACCTCCAGAACAACCTCGGCTCGGGCCTCACAGAGCGCCACGACGCCGGCCTCACCAAATTCGGCATCGACGTCGTCCACCGCATGAACGACCTGGGCGTCGCAGTGGATGTGTCCCACGCCGGCATGCAGACCGCCCTGGACGCCGTCAAGCACTCCAAGGCCCCCATCCTTTTTAGCCACAACGCCGCCTACACCCTGCGGCCCACCTGGCGCACTCGAAAGGACGAGGAACTGAAAGCCTGCGCCAAGAAGGGCGGGCTGGTGGCCGTCACCGCCGTACCCAACTCCCTCAGCGACGATCCCAAGCACAATATCAATGTCGTCCTCGACCATTACGATTATCTAGTCAAACTCCTGGGCATCGACCACGTCGCCATCGGCACTGACACCCTCATCGGCGACCACGTGGCGTATCACAAGCTCATGCTGCCGGGTATGCTGCGCCAGTACCCCGTGCCCTACCTGGACGGCCTCGAGTCCCCAGCCGACGGCAAAAACCTTATCCGGGGCTTCATCCTCCGAGGCTACACCGACCCCCAGATTAAAAAACTCGCCGGCGAAAACGCCCTCAATTTCCTCAGAAGGACGGTAGGTTAGTTATGGAAAAACGACTTCAAGGCAAAGCTGTTCTAGTAACCGGCGCCGCGTTAGGCTTCGGCGCGGGCATCGCCCGCGCCCTGGGCCGCGCCGGCGCCCGCGTCCTCGCTACCGACGTCAACGACGCCAATCTGGCCCGCTCCGTCGCCGACATGAAGTCCGACGGTTCCGACGTCGTGTCCCTCCACCTGGACGCCGCAGACCTTAAGGCCTTCCAGTCTGCCGTCAACCAGGTGGTGAGCAAGCATGGCCGCATCGACGCCATTGTTCACGCCGGCGTCATCATGCCCCTCCAGGCCTGGGAGGATACCCCTGAGGAGCAGTGGTGGCGCGAGATGCGCGTCAGCTTTGGTGGCTACATGAACGGTGCCCGCGCTGCCTGGGAGGCGATGAAGCGGCAGGGCGGCGGCCATATCATCGGCATCGCCAGCGGCTCCAGCTTCCGAGGTTATAAGAACGAAGTCGTTTACTGCGCCGGCAAGCACGCCATCGAAGGCTTTATCAAGGCCCTGGCCCTGGAGGCCGTGCCCTACAAGATTTCGCTCAACGCCGTCGGCCCGGGCAAGCGCATCAAGCCCACCGCCCTGGGCTGGGACCAGATACAGCGCACGCCGCCGGCAGTCCGTGACCAGTGGTTCGACGCCGCCGAGTTGGGCAAGGCCTTCGTCTGGCTCATATCCCAGCCGCCGGGCAAGTATACCGGCCTTCGATTTGACGCCGGCCCCATCTACGACACCATCACCAAAGAAGGCTGGGACTTCAAGTTCGCCCCCGAGAAGGTCTCCACTCTTCCCGAAGATGTGAAGTACCGCATGAACTGGCACGCCAACTACGACAAGGTGAACGGGTAATGATTATTCGCCATCCCGTGCCTCTGCTGACCAAGGAGACCAAGCCCCTCCTCCTCACCAAGCGCAACACCTGCCTCGTCTGCGTCGACATGCACAACCCCTTCTCGGACCGCAATGGCCTCCTCGCCCAGCGAATCAAGGCCAAAGTCCTGGACCGCGAGTTCGACGAATATTTTCACCTCCTCCGCCTCATCACCCCCAACATCCCGCGAGTCCTAGACGCCTGCCGGAGCCTCGGGGTCAGCGTCGCTTATAGCTGTCTAGGCTATAAGAAAGGCGAAAAACCCTCCGAGTTCCAGAAAGCCACCGGCTGGGAGTGGGACCTGGACGGCCCCCTGGGCGGCTTCCCCCATGCCTGGAGGCCCCTGCCCGATGAGCCTGTCTTCTCCAAGCCCGCCTGGAGCGCCCTCGCCAACCCCAAATTTGAACGATGGCTTAAAGACAACAAGTTCAACAACGTTGTCCTCATGGGCTGCTACTTCGACTTCGGTGTGCGCCAGACCGCCATGGAGCTAAACGACCGCGGCGTCAGCAGCCTCGTCATCACCGACTGCTCCGCCGGCACCACCCAGTTTGGCCACGACTATACCTTCGACAGCATCAGCCAGGGCCTCATCAAGCTCCGCTACACCGGCGAGCTTCTAGGTCTCTTTGACGTTATGAAACAGCAGGGGAAGGTGTTGGTCTAACGCTGAAATCATTATCACCTGAGGATTACTAAATGCCGTGTCCCTGCTTCATATTTCCTCTCCCCTCGTGGGAGAGGACTAAGGTGAGGGGTAAACACTGGAGGCACGTTCCTTTATCAGTGCCACCTGCCACGCTGCGAAATCTCCTTTCCCCCGCTCAGTGGGGGAAGGTTAGAAAGGGGGGTCCAATCCCATGATCCAGACCGTCCTCGGTCCCATAAAAGAAAAAGACCTCGGCGTCTGCCTGCCTCACGAGCACATCTGGTGCGACCAGAACCTCGGTCCCCGCCTCGACCTCCTGGGCGCGACGCGAGACCCCGCCGGCTTCATGAAGCTGGACAGTTTCGACCGCGTCGTCGGCGAGCTCAAGGCCTACAAGGCCGCCGGCGGCGGCGCCATCATCGAGGTCACCTGCCAGGGCTGGGGCCGCGACCTGGACATGCTGGCCCGCCTCTCCTACGAGTCGGAAGTCCACATTATCTCCACTTCCGGCTATTACATCGAGCCTCACATGCCGTGGCATATCAGCGAGTGGTCGGTGGAAAAAATCGCCGACCACATCACCCGCGAGATTACCGAAGGCATCGGCCCTGACAAGCGGCGCTGCGGCCTCTTCAAGTCCGCCATCCACCGCGCTCGAGTCGAAGGCCCGGAGCTAAAAGCCCTCAAGGCCATCGCCATTGCCCAGAAGCGCACCGGCGCCGCCATCACCTCCCACACCACCGGCGCGCGGCGCATGGAAGTCCCCGGCGGCGTCGCCGGCGTCCACCAGACCGAAATCCTCGCCGCCGAGGGCGTGGACTTGCGGCGTTTTATCGTCGGCCACGTCGACGAGCGCCCTGACATCGACGTGTTGTCCAAGCTGGCCGATAAAGGCTCTTTCATCCAGTTCGACGTCATCGGCAAAGAGCACTACCTCTTTGACGAGACCCGCGCTGAGATAGTCCATGCCTTAATCGGACGAGGTTATGTAAATCAGCTCATGATCTCCCACGACCGCAACCGTGACCACGAGATGCGCTACAGCGGCAGCACCGGCTACTGCCACATCTTCGAGACCTTTCTGCCCCGCCTCCGCAAGCTGGGCGTCACCGAAGCCCAGATCAACACCATCATGGTCAAGAACCCGGCCAAGGCCTTGTCGATGAACTAACCTTGTTGTGCTAAAGTGTCCCTAACAAAGGGTGAGGTACCGCCATGAAATACAACCTCGTCTCCGGCGACTCCCACGTAGACCTCAGCTGGCTCCCCGGCGACCTCTTCAAAGCCAACGCCCGGCCCCACCTCAAAGACAAAGTCCCCCAGGTCCACGACACCCCTGAAGGCCCCCGATGGGTGGCGGAAGGCCGCGTCCTCGGCGTCGTCCACGGCGCGGGCCACGGCTTCGTCCAGGCCCGCCCGGACATGCGCCGCCGCATCCAGCGCATGAAAGAGGCCGGCTTCTACGACGGCAAGCCCCACCCCGTCGACCCGGAACTGCGACTCAACCACATGGCCGTGGACGGCATCGACGCCGAGATTCTTTACGGCATCACCGGCACCGGCATGAGGCTTAAAGACCACGAGACTATCGCTGAGACGTATCGCATTTATAACGATTGGGTGGCCGACTTCTGCGCCACCAACCCAGGGCGATGGTATGCCCTCGCCTGCGTCCCCATCCACGACCCCAACCTCGCCGCCCAGGAGCTGCGACGCGCCGCCAAAAGCGCCTACGTCCGCGGCGCCGATTTAATCGCCAGCGAGGTCACCCACCCCATCTACGTCCGTGACGGCTACTGGGACCCACTATGGCAGGCCGTGGCGGACACCCAGGCCCCCGTCTCCTTCCACGTCGGCGGAGGCCGAATCCCCGTGCCCAAGCCCCCCGGCGCCGCCGCCGACCCCGCATTCGGCCAGGAAGTCGGCCAGAACGACCTCTCCTTCCAGGGCGTCACCCAGGCCCTGGGCCAGTTCTCCTGCGTCCAGTGGCTCATTGGCATCATATACAGCGGCGCCTGCGAAAAGTTCCCCAATTTCCGTTTTGTCATGGGAGAAAGCGGCGCGGGCTGGATACCCTTCGCCCTCAACCGCATGGACCACATATATAAGGATGCTGCCCTGGACAAAAAGTTCGATCCGCCCATGTCCCTCCTCCCCAGCGAGTACTGGTTCCGCCAGGGCGCGACGACCTTCCAGGAAGAGCCCTGCGTCGGCGATATGGCCCACCTCGTCGGCGAGGACAACCTTATGTGGGGCAGCGACTACCCCCATCCCGACGGCGTCTGGCCCGACTCCAAAGAAGTCATCCACGACACCATGGGCCAACTCAAGCCAAAGGTCCTCAAAAAAATCGTCTGCGACAACGCCGTCCGTACATACCGAATGGGCAAATAGCAAGTCACAGGCGTCAGGACAGCCGTTGTTGACAGAGGGTTGAGGCTAGTAAAAAGAGGAATGCCTGTCATTCTGAGCGAAGTCGGTAATCCGACGTAGCCGAAGAATCTGTTGCCACTGGAATGCAGGCCCCATCCTCTGATAGGCGGCATCACCGCTTGCATAGGGGCGAGGTTGCCTCGCCCTTCCTTCTCCTGCTACTTATCCTTCCCTTTCTCATACCCCGCCGCCTTAATACACGCCGCCCAGTGGCCCGTCGCCACCTCCCGCAGCTCCGGCGCCGTCGATTTGCTCTACGCCGTCGCCGACCCACGCGTCAGGTACGAATAGCATGGCGCGAGCAGCTCCCATCGACGCTCCGTCGGACTCCTTCCAATTCGACAGCTTGTGGGCGCTGACCGCCAAACGGCTGCTGCGACATAAGGTCGCCCTGGCGGGACTGGTCGTCATCGGCGTCATCGCCCTCGCCGCCATCTTCGCCCCCATCATCAGCGCCGACCCCAACGCCCAGGACTACACCGTCATCAACCACGGCCCTAGTTTCTCCCACTGGTTCGGCACCGACTATCTGGGGCGGGACATCTTCAGCCGGGTAGTCCACGGCGCTCGGGTTTCCCTAATGGTCGGCATTTTCACTCAGGTCATAATCCTCGCCATCGGTCTGCCCCTCGGCGCCCTGGCGGGCTACATAGGCGGCAAGACTGATAACTTCCTGATGAGATTCGTTGACATCATCTACGCCTTCCCCGACCTCCTCTTTATCATCCTCTTGCGAAGCGTCCTGGGCGGCGGCATCTTCATGCTGTTCCTTTCCATCGCCCTGGTGTCCTGGGTGGATATCGCCCGGCTGGCCCGGGGGCAAGTCCTTGTAGCCAAAGAGATGGACTACGTCAAGGCTGCCAAAGCCCTGGGCGCGCCGCCGCGATGGATATTAATGAAGCACGTGCTGCCCAACTCCATCGGCCCCATCATCGTCGCCGTCACTTTCGCCGTGCCGCGGGCCATCTTCATCGAGACCGCCCTGAGCTACATTGGCATTGGCGTCCGCCCGCCGACGCCCAGCTGGGGGTCCATGGTCCAAGACGGCTACTCGCTAATCTTCGCCTCTCCTCATCTGGTCCTCTTCCCCACCATCGCCATCGGCCTGCTAATGATGGCTTTCACCTTTCTCGGCGACGGCCTCCGCGACGCCCTGGACCCCCGCGCCCCGCTCCGCGCCCGCACCTCCCACCGAATCACACTCAGCTCCTGACGCCTGGTGGCCCGGAACTTTAGCCCGTACATTCTTCGTTATGGTAAGGCTTGTCTTGCTACCACAAGCCTTTTGTGCGAGATGGTACCGAGAGTTTCCTTCTGGTTCTCCCTCTTCTCCTATAGCAAAGGAGAAGATGGAGTTAGAGGGTGATGAGGTGATCCTTATTTTCCTTCCCCTTCCAGCAGGCTGTACTCAGTCCCGATGCAGTCGGGAAAGGGGCTAGGGGATGGTATCCCGCCTATGACTAGGTTGGTATCAAACATCAAGGTTTTGATGGAGAGGAACAGAACGGGAGCTAACCCCACGGCACCTGGCGGACTCCTCAAATTTCTGTTAAATTAGGATGAAAATGCAACTAAGAGGTGCGCATGGTTAAGTACAACCTTATTTCAGGTGACTCCCACGTAGATATGAGCTGGCTCCCGGGAGACCTCTTCGTCAAGAACTGCTCCAAGCCTGAACTGCTGGAGCTTATGCCCCGCATAGTGGAGACAAAGAAGGGCCTCCAGTGGATCGCCGAAAAGGACAACGTCCTCGGCGTCGCCCAGTCCGCAGGCTTCGAGTTCATCGCCCCCACCCGCGGACGTCGCATGCGCACCGACAAGATGCTGGACGCCGGCTTCTACGACGGCCCTGCCCGCCCCGTCGACCCCGAACTGCGCCTCAAGGACATGATGACCGACGGCGTGGACTGCGAAATCCTCTACGGCATCACCGGCTCAGGCAAGAACCTCAAACAGATGCCTGTGGTGACCGAGGTCTATCGAATTTATAACGACTGGGTCAACGAGTTCGGCGCCAGCTACCCCGGCCGATGGTACGGCCTGGCATGCCTCCCCGTCCACGACTCCAAGCTGGCCGCCGCTGAAGCCCGGCGCGTCGCCAATCTCAAATTCATCCGCGGCTGCGACCTCATGGCCGGCGGCCTCAACTACCCCCTCTACGCCCGCGATGGCTACTGGGACGGCCTCTGGGAAGCCATGGTGGACATCAACATGCCCATCTCCTTCCACATCGGCGGCACCCGCATCCCCATCGGCACTACGCCCGACATGGAGACCGGCTTCGCCGTCCAAGGCCGAGACTTCACTCAGAACGAGCAGGCTTTCCAACTGGTGCGCGGCGCCCTGGGCATGTTCTCCATGGTGCAACACATGATGTCCATGATCGCCTCCGGCGCCCTGGACAAGTTCCCCAAGCTCAAGTTCGTCATGGCCGAATGCGGCGTGGGCTGGGTCCCCTTCGCCCTGGACCGCATGGACCACGTCTACCACGACGGTATGTACGAAAACAAGTTCACCAGTCCTTCCATGAAGATGAAGCCCAGCGAGTACTGGGCCCGCAACGGCATGACCACCTTCCAGGAAGAGTACGACGTGGCCGACATGATACCCCTGGTCGGCGAAGACAACATCATGTGGGGTTCCGACTATCCCCACCCCGACAGCGTCTGGCCCGACTCCCATAAAGTCCTGGACCACGCCCTCAACGGCGTCAAACCCAGCATAAGGGCCAAGATCACCAAGGACACCGCCACCAAGCTCTACAAAATCGGCAAGTAGTTCCAACCAAGGAAACTTTTAAGAGGGGCCGCTGTTTCAGCGGTCCCTCTCTTTTTTACTCACACCGACGGCTAGCGTTTGGATGCGTTGGAGTCAAGTCTGAGCACCTCCCTTCGGGTACCCCCTCTTCTCCTATTGCAAAAGAGAAGAGGGGGATAGAGCCTGCCCTGAGCCTGGCCGAAGGGGGGTGATGAGGTGCTTTTTATTTCCTTCACCTTCCAGCAGGCTGTACTCAGTCCCGATGCAGTCGGGGAAGGGGTCAGGGGATGGTATCCCGCCTATGAACAGCGCTGCATTTTCGTGAAAGATGCTACGAAACCATCATCGAGGCCGTCGGCCTCTCCGGTCTCCTCGCCCTAAATACCAGATACGCCGCCACTAAATTCAACAAATTCATCACAATAAACAGCGCGTAATAACTCCCCGTCGTGTCCTTCACCACAGCCCCGATCACCGGCCCCATTCCCAGCGCCACCGTCTGGCTCGGCATCATCAACCCGGATATCGTCCCGTAGGACCCCCGCCCAAAATACTGCGCCAGCATCATCTGCTCCAGCACACCCACAGTCCCCGTCAGCAGCCCGTACACCATCCCGAACACGTACGCCGAGGCCAGCGAGTCAATAAAAGGTATGTAGAGCGCCGTCGCCCCTGTCGCCACCAGGAGGACCATCAACACCCTTCTGGGGCTGAACCGGTCCGCCACATACGCCCACCCCACGTTCGCCACCGACAAAAAAGTGCTGAGGCTGAACACACCAGCGGCCTGCGCCGTCGATATAGACGCCTGGTCCACCAGGAACGGCACCATGCTGTAGCCAATGGTCGCCGCGCCTAGGAGGCTGAGAAACGCCGTGATGCCAATGAGCCAGAAAGCGTTGGTCCTGACAGCCTCCCGCGCGTTCCAGCTCTCCTCAGGCGAAAGCGGCGATGGTTGGCCCTTGCTGTGTCCCGGATTCGACGCGATAGCCGCGCCGGCCTCCCGCCCCGTCTCTGCCTTCGCGCCGTCTGGCAGAAGGCCGATGTCCTCGGGCTGGCGACGCATTACCGCCACCAGCGGCAGAATCAGCGCGAAGCTCGCTATCCCCAGCCCTCGATATGCGTTGCGCCACCCCCATCGCCCCGCCACCGCCGATATTATCTGTATATTGATGGCGCCGCCCAGGGGCCTGAAAGTAGAGCTTATAGCCAGCGCCAGGTTCCGCCGTCGACGGAAGAAGTTTACCGCCGTCGTCCTCGGCACTACCCCTATCACCACCGGGTTGCTGATGGCGCGCCCCACAATGTACGCTGCGTAGAAATGCCACACGGCGTGTATCCCTGCCAGCCCAAAGAAGCACACCCCCGCCGCTATAAGCCCCGCCGGCATAAGCCATCGAGGCCCGTGCCGGTCCGCCAGCCTTCCCACCAGCGGCGATATCAGCCCCGACGTCCACGTTCCAATGCTCACCGCCAGCGCGATAGTGCTGCGGTTCCACCCTGTCTCATCGAAAATGAAGTTCTGAATGGCGCCCAGGACTATCTGCGTGAACCCCGTGGCAGCAAAGGTCGCCAGGGCCGCCATGGCCAGCACCAGCCAGCCGTAGTAAAAGGGCGTCGGGGGCCGCCAGTCCAGCGCCGACCGCAAGGCCTTAATTAGCAAAGGTCTGAAGCCACAGACTCGACTAAAACGCAGGCCGCTGCAAATAAGCTGGCGTCATCTTCCTCGGTATTAACTGCCCGTCGCCTGGCTTCCCTAGCAGCTTCCCGCCGTCCACCATAACCTTCCCCCTCAGCAGCACCGTCGTCGGCCACCCCTGCACCTCCCAGCCCTCCCACGGGCTGTAGTCCCGCACGTGCAGGTCCTTCATCGTCAGTTTTTTCTTTAACTTGGGGTCGATAATGCAGATGTCGGCGTCGCTGCCGATGGCGATGACCCCCTTCCGAGGGTAGAAGCCCAGCATCCTGGCGGCGTTGGTGGACGTGATGTCGGCATAGCGCTCCAGGCTCAGCCCACGCTTCACCACCGCCTCCGAATACACCACCCCCATACGTATCTCGATGCCAATGTTCCCGCCTCGCATGTCCAGCACGTTGCGGCCCGCAATCTTGTCTGTGTATGTAGTAAATCCGCTGTCCGTTGCCGTGACGGTAAGCTCGCCATGAAGCAGCCCCTTCCATAATCGCTGCTTGTCCTCTTCATACTTCAACGACGGATAAGTATGAAACTTCATCCCGTCGGAGGCCTTGTAGTTGTCGGCGTTGAAGCTTAGCGCCAGGGTCAGCACCTCGCCGTACACCGCCATCCCGTCGCTTCGCGCCTCCTCGATAGCCTCCAGCCCCTCCTTGGCCGTCACATGGACAAAATACATCCCTACGCCCGTCTTCTTCGCCAGCCGGACCACCCGCTGGAACGCCATCTCCTCCACCAGGTTGGAATGGACCTTGGAGATGTGCGGCCAGTCCCACCACCCCATCTGCTTGGCGATGAGGTAGTTGTACATCGTCAGCTCGTCGTCCGCCCCGTGCACCGCCAGCATCCCATCTTCCCTCTGCATCACCCGCATCAGCGCGTCCAGCCGCCCCATGTCAATCTTGGCGACGACGCTGTACGACGGCCTGTGCCCCTCCGGCCTCGTGTCCGTAGTGAAAATCTTGACGCTGGGAAATCCCGCCCTCACCAGCTCGCCATACCGAGAAATCGCGTCGGGCGTGCTCTTGTCTGTATAAACACAGTGCGTCGAATAATCGGTGTAACCCTGCCCCTTCCACACCTTCATGAAATCGTGGACGCCTTTGACTAAATCGCCTTCATTAGGCACCGGCGCAAAGTCCACCACCGTCGTCGTGCCGCCCCATATCGCCCCCAGCGTGTGGTCCAACGGCCCCGCGTTGGGCATGTCCGGCACGATTTGCGGTATGTTCGGCTGGAGGTTCGACGCCGCATGTATGTGCGGCTCGATGCCCCCCGGCACCACAATCCGCCCCTCGGCGTTGACGATGCGCTTAGCCTCCATCGGCACCGACTCCGGCGCCGCCACCACCACAATCCTCTCCCCGATAATCCCCACATCCCACTTCCCCACACCCGCAGACGTCACTACCGTCCCGCCCTTTATCACCGTGTCCAGCATATCGCCCTCCTGCCTCTAACCCCTGCCAAAGAATGAGCCGATTGTAGTCCTAGCCTGGTAGGTGTCAAGTCGGCCATAGGCTGCGTCCTAAAATCTCGCTATACTACCGCCATCCCTTGAGGTAGAACGCCATGCCAAAAGAAACTCTTCGAGTCGGCATCATCGGTGCGGGGCGATGGGCCCAGTTCGCCCACCTGCCTGCCTGGAGCCGTCAGCAGAACGTCAAACTCGTCTGGGTCTGTGACATCGACGAGGCCCTCGCCGGTCAGATGTCTAAAGAGTACAACGCGCCTCACGCCACCACCAACTGGCAGAAAGTCGTCTCGCGCCCTGACCTGGACATCATCGATATCTGCACTCCCTCCCAGACCCACTATGAAATCGCTCAGGCTGCCATCGCCTCCGGCAAGCACGTCCTCTGCGAAAAGCCCGTCAACTATGACTTCCGCAAGACCCTCGCCCTCAGCCAGGAGGCCAAGCGAAAGCGCCTCAAGACCAAGCTAGGCTTCACCTTCCGCTACACTCCGGGCGTCCGCTACGCCAAGTCGCTTATCGACGAAGGCTTCGTCGGGCGGCCCCTCATCTTCAACGGCTACGAGCAGAACTCTCAGTGGCTCAACCCCCAGACGCCCCTGCGCGACTCCCAGGTCAAGACCGAAAAGCCCGGCATCAACGTCGCCTCCCTGGAAGGCTACGGCGCGCCTATCATCGACATCAGCCGATGGTGGGTCGGCGCCGACTATACCAGCGTCGTCGGCACCATGCGCAACTTTATCCCCGAGCGCGCCATCCGCGGCAAGACCGGCCTGCACCGCGTCAACATCGACGACGGCGATGTCTTCCTGGCCGAATACGCCAACGGCGCCTTCGCCACTATCCAGACCAGCTTCTGCACCGTCGGCAACTTCCCCGGCGTCGAGGCCCGCTTCTACGGCGACAAGGGCGCGATAATCGTCCGCGTCGTCGAGGAGTTCGGCGTGCCCGAGACCGTCCGTGCCGCCAAGCCGGACAGCATCGAATACAAGCAGCTGGACATCCCCCGCCGCTTCTTCCCCCGCGACTACGTCCCCGGCGAGTCTGCCAGGAACACTTTCTATACCAACCTCGTCACCGATTTTGTCGAGGAGATTCACGACGGCGGCGCCAGAAATCAGGGCAACTTTGACGACGGAGCCTGGGTCCAGGAGATGATTAACGCCGTCGAAATTTCCCACCATCAGCGCCGCTGGGTGGACCTCCCCCTCCCTCGATAACCATGGATACGCAAGCCAAGTACTTCGACCGCGCCCTGGACCACTTCCTGCGGTTCTTCTACGCCCACCACCCCGTGGACGCCACCTTCATCGGCGTACATGACTACGACGGCAACCTTCCCGACTTCTCGCCTGGCGGCGTCCACTCCCTCCTCTACGCCCTCGCCCGCCGAGGCCGCGAATTGCGGGCCATCTCCCCCGCCTCCCTCACTCACACCCAGGCCCTCGACAAAAAGCTGGTCGAAGGTTTCATCGCCACCCGCACCTGGGAATACTCCTCCGGCTTCCTGATAAACCACTGCCCGGCCGTCTACTCCGGCGAGGCCGCCCTTGGCCTCATCGCCCTTCTCCGCCGACCCTTCGCCCCTATACAGCAACGCGCCGAGTCATTAATCCAGCGCCTTGAGGCCATCCCCGCCTTCCTACAACAAGCCCAGGCCAACCTTCAGGACGCGCCCCCATCATGGACTGACCGGGCCATCAAGGAGTGCGTCGGCGCACGTATATTGATCGATAAAGGCATCCCCATCCTCGCCAAACAGGAAGGCTTCGCCAGCTCTACCCTCAATTCCGCCCTCACGAAAGGAAGTGCCGCCTTCGCCAAGTTCCAGCACTTCCTGGAATCCGACCTGCGCCAACGCCCCAGCGACGCCTACTCCTGCGGCCCCGAAGCCCTGGACATCATCATCAAAAAGTGCCATTTCCTCAAAGAGTCCGCCGCCGAAATCGAGGCCTACGCCTTGGAGCAGTTCCACACCTCCCGCGCCCTCCTGGAGGCCGGCGCCCTCAAGATGGGCGTCCGCGACTACCCCACCGCCCTGGCCCTCCTCGATGACCATCAGGCCAGCGCCAGCGGCTTCTACGCCAGCCACCAGCGCCACCACGACGCCGTCCGCGCCGCCGCCATAGAACACCACCTCTTCGCCTGGCCCGAGGACTATGACATCCAGTTCGTCCAGCAGCCGCCCTGGCTCCGCGAGGCCGCCCCATACCTCTACGTCCTCCCCTACCATTCCGAGCCCGCCTTTGACCACCTCCCCTTCGTCGATTACATGATGCGTCCCATGCCCGACGACCCCTCCGCCCATAAACCCTTCCTCCGCGCCAACAACGACAGCGTGGTCAAGCTCAACTACGTCGTCCACCACGGCGGCCTGGGCCATCACATCCAAAACTATTACGCCTACCGCGCCAAGTCGCGCATAGGGCAGATTGCCGCCGTCGATGTCGCCTACCGAATCGCTATGCTCAGCGGCGGCACGTTGTGCGAGGGCTGGGCCCAATATACCGTTGACTTGATGGAAGAGATCGGTCTCATGACGCCCTTGGAGAAGTACAGCCAGCACTACGCCCGGATGCGCGCCGCCGCCCGTGCCATCGTAGATGTTAAACTCCACACCGGCCAGTGGAGTTTCGAGACCTGCGAGGCCTTCTATAAAGAGCACGTCAACTTCACGCCCGCCGCCGCCCGCACCGAGACCGTCCGCGACGCTATCATCCCCGGGGTCGGTATGATGTACCTCTTGGGCATCGACGGCATCAAAAACCTCCGCCGCGACATGCAGCGCAAAGAAGGCGCCAGCTTCAACCTCCAGTCCTTCCACGACCGCCTCCTCGCCTACGGCTCTATTCCCGTCCCCCTTATCGCTGAGGCTATGCTAGGCGATTAGACCTGTCATTCTGAGCGAAGTCGGAACTCCGACGCAGCCGAAGAAGCTGGTCCTACTTTAGTCTAGTATCACATTCATTTTCCTGTCATCGCCAAGCAGTTCCCTCCTTCTCCCCTTGTGGGAGAAGGTGCAGGTTGAGGGGTGGAACCCTAGCTCCGCGTAACGGGTGTTATTCAAAGCTTCCATTCAGGAAGTGGGTGGGGTAAAGGTCTGAAACTTCTGTTATCATCTACCCACCAACCGAGGGAGGCCCATCATGCGCACCATAGACGTCATGGCCCAAATCTTAAAGAAGGAAGGCGTCCAGTTCCTCAGCGCCTTCCCCACTACGCCCGTCATCGAAGCCTGCGCCGAGGCTGGCATTCGTCCCGTCATCTGCCGACAGGAGCGCGTCGGTGTCGGCATCGCCGACGGCTTCACCCGCGTCACCAACGCCAATCCTCCAGGCGCCTTCGCCATGCAGTACGGCCCCGGCGCCGAGAACGCCTACGCCGGCGTCGCCACCGCCTTCTCCGACGCCGTTCCCATGCTCCTCCTCCCCTTGGGCCATCCCAGGCATCAGGACGGCATCTTCCCTCACTTCAGCTCCCTTAGGAACTACGCCCCTATTACCAAGCACATCGAGCAGGTCAACTCCCCGGAGCGCATCGCCCCTGCCCTCAGACGCGCCTTCGCCGCCATGAAGATGGGCCGGCCCGGCCCGGCCATGGTAGAGATCCCCGTAGACATTGCCACCTCCCAGGCCGATTCCGCCTTGGCCGAGAACTACCAGCCCGTCAAGAGGACCATGTCCCAGGGCAATCCTGACGATGTCCTCGCCGCCGCCAAGGCCCTTCTCAAGGCCAAAGCCCCCGTCATTCATGCCGGCCAGGGCGTCCTCTACGCCGACGCCACTAACGAACTCATCGAACTAGCCGAACTCCTCCAGGTCCCCGTCGTCACCACTATGGCCGGCAAAAGCGGCTTCCCTGAAGGACACCCCCTCGCCCTCGGCAGCGTCTCCACCACCATGAACGGCGCGGCCTACTCTTTCCTCAAGAACGCCGACCTGGTCTTCGCCATCGGCTCCAGCCTAACCAAGCATGCCATGACCACCCACATTCCCGCTGGCAAGACGATTATCCACGCCACCAACGATTCTATCGACATCTCCAAGGACTACGTGGTGGACTACCCCGTCATCGGCGACGCCAGGCTGGTCCTCCGCCAGTTCATCGAGGCTTGCAAAGACCTCCTGGGCAAGAAGTCGCGCAACGGCAAGACCGAGGCGGAGGTCGCCAAGGCCCGCCAAGCCTGGCTCAAGGAGTGGAACCCCCGTCTCACCTCCAGCGAAGTCCCCATCAGCCCCTATCGCGTCATTCATGAATTCATGCAAGCGGTGAAGCCCTCCGAAGCCATCATGACCCACGACTCCGGCAGCCCCCGAGACCAGATCATGCCCTTTTACAAGTCCGACGGCCCTCGCACCTATATCGGCTGGGGCAAGTCCCACGGCTTGGGCACCGGCCTGGGCCTTATCATGGGCGCCAAGATGGCCCAGCCTGAGAAGTTCTGCGTCAACCTTATGGGCGATGCTGCCTTCGGCATGGTCGGCACCGACTTCGAGACCGCGGCCCGCTCAGGCATCCCCATCTGCACGATAGTCTTAAACAACTCCTCCATGGCCTGCGAGACCGACGCCATGGCCGCCTCCCACCGCCTTTATAACGCCCGCGACCTCGGCGGTAACTACGCTGATATGGCCAGTGCCATGGGCGGCTGGTCGGAGCGCGTCACCGACCCGGGCAAAATCGCCGGGGCCATCAAGCGCGCTCGTAAGGCGACGGAGGGCGGCAAGGCCGCCTTGCTGGAGTTCATCACCAAGCAGGAGACCCAGACCTCCCACAAGCGGGCGTTCCAGGGGTAGAACTGACCCTACAAGAACAGGTTTTGACGACTCTCTTACTAGGAGGTCGAGTTGATTCCTCTGTCTATGCCCTGGAGTCGGAGAGTAGACCGTATCAGACATCTGCTTGTTGTCGCTCTAGCAGTCGGATTTTCTGTAGGTCTAGCTTGCAGTGATAGCGGGCCCCTGTGAGGCATTGATTGTGGGGATGACAAAGAGTTGGATTATTCGAACTATAGTCTTCTCCCAAATGGTCAAGTGGTACTCCTACACACTAACGGAAAACCCAGCAATCCTGTCACAAGAGTAGCAAGTTATGACCCGTTGACAACAAAGCCCTACACGATACCAGAGGCCAATGAAATGGGAACGCTTAAGACCGGACGGATTGATGCGTCTGTACACCTTCTTTCAAACGGACATTTGGTTGTGTACGGAGGCTTCCGAGCTGGTAAGGCAATCGGCAAGATCGAACAATACAACCCGTCATTAAATGAGTGGGATCCAGGCGTGGATATCCCTACTGACAAAGCTTCCAGGCTGATTACTCTAGAAGACGGGCGCCTGCTGACGCTAGGTATCAAAGGGTATGGGGTTTACGACCCATTAAATCTCAGATGGGTTGAGGGAAAAGGTTCTTGGACTGCGCGAATTGGCTATTCCGCCACGACCCTATCTGACGGTAGAGTTCTTCTGGTCGGAGGTAATCTATGCTCTGTTGAAAATGAATTCTGTGGAGGTGATGCTACGAATTTGGTAGAGATCTTCGATCCCCGAGAGGAGTCATTAGTCCTCACGGCGACCTTACCACGTCCAAGCGCCGGACATACAGCTACACTAATGAAAGATGGGAGAGTTCTAATTACGGGCGGCGTAATCTGTAAGCCAGGGGTCTCACTTTGCTCCTCGACCTCTTCATCAGCCGAACTATTTGACCCTTCGACAAACAGATGGATACCAGTCAACAGCATGATGAGGCCTCGGGAAGGACATGCGGCGATTGTGTTGAATGACGGAAGAATCCTAATAGTCGGCGGACGGACAGGTGATGTTTACAATCCCTTCAACACAGACTCCGAGATTTACGATTCAGTTGCCAACGACTGGTCCCTCACATCTCTGATGCGTTATCCTCGTGTTTTACCGCGTCTAAGGGACATTGGTGACGGACGAATCTTGGTCATCGGCGGTGTTCCAAATGTCCCAGCCGTGGAAGGCAATTATGCTGAATCGGAAATATACGACCTCCAGAACGGACACTGGCAAAGCACTGTAGATAAAAAATTTAATGGTAGTGTATACGGAGTTTTTAGTGCTCAGAGTGGCACGACGTTGGCAGTGGGATTTAATAAGTTCTGTGGTGGCTGGATTATGACTTCTGTTGAAGTATTCGATCCACAAAGCGACCGCTGGACTGATCTACCTGTATTAACTGGCATATAAGCGTCGATGTGACCAAAAAGCATGCTATAGCAAGCAAATTCTACGGATGAGCAGTCAGCCCGCTTCTATGAAGCCTGGTGATAGCTGTAGAATCAGGCCGCCTGTAATATCATTACTGCATGCAGCGCATCACCACATCTCTACCAGACGACCTGATGCAGCGATTGCGCGCCATCGCCGTGGAGCGCAACATATCCATGGCCCCTTTGGTTCGTGAAGCTATAGAGGAGAAGGTCAACCGCCATCGTCCAAAACCCAGAAGCTTCGGAATTGGTGCCTCTGGCTACACCGACACTGCCATGCGCAGCGCCGTGGAGCGTCCCAAGCCAAGTAGCTGGAATTAGCAAATCCTCATCCGCCCCCTACGGATGCGCCATCAGTCCGCCGTCAATGTATATCGCCTGCCCTGACACAAACTCGCACGCGTCCGACGCCAGGTACGCTACCAGCGCCCCAATGTCCTGCGGCCTCCCCCGTTTCCGCAGCGGAATGTACTTCACCAGCTTCTCGTCCTCCAACGCGCCCGCCCCTGTATTCTGCCCCTCCTGCCAGCCCACGCCCACCGCGTTGACCCGCACCCCCTTCTTCGCCCACTCCAGCGACAGCGCGCGAGTGAACCCCATCATGGCGCTCTGTGTCGCGCAGAAGGCCGTCGAGTTCCACTGCCCCCGCTCCGCCAGCCCCGACACCACGTTGATAATCCTGCCCTTGCCCTGCTTCAAGAACTCCTTCCCAATCCGATGGCTCAGCACATACGCCGAGCGCAGGTTCTTTCGCACCGCCTCATCCCACTCCTGCGGCGTCACTTCCTCGAAAGGCTTGGCGAAGGGCACCCTCGAGTTGTTGACCAGGATGTCCACCCGCCCGAATATCGGCATGAACGCCGCCATCCCCTTCTCCAGTCCCACCGCGTCCGACGGGTCGCCGAATAACCCCAGCGCCTGCCCTCCGATCTTAGACGCCGCCGTCATCCCGCCCTCCACCGTCACCTGTCGAGGCGCGAACATGAACACCTTTGCCCCGGCCTCCACCATCGCCGCCGCGATGACCGGGCTCTCTCCCTCACCCTCGCCAGCGATGAACGCAATCTTGCCATCCAATCGAAACTCAGGAAGTACAGGCATATCGTCTCCTTTATCTAAGAGCCACCACCGGCGCGTACCCCGTCGGTGAGAACCCCGCCGCCATAGCCGCTCCGTCCACCGATATCATCTCCCCCGTCATATAGTCCGACGCCTCCGACGCCAGGAACACCGCCACCGGCCCCAGGTCCTCCGGCTTCGGGAACTTCCCCGTCGGCATGTACTCCGGGTTCGTCCCCTGCCCCTCTCGCGTCGGTATAAACCCGGGGACGATGGTGTTGGCCGTCACGCCGTAGGGCGCCAGGCTGAGCGCCAACGTCCGTGTTAGCTGTATGACCCCGCCCTTGGCGCACGTGTACGTATACATATCCTTCCCGCCCCGCATCCCGTATCCTGACGCCACGTTGATTATCTTCCCCCTCCGCCGGTCCGCCATGTGTTTGGCAATGGCCCGGCTGCAATAGAACGCGCTAGTCAAGGTGGTGTCCATGCCCACTCGCCACTCCTCGTCCGACATGTCCCATATCGGCGTGCGAGGCGCGCCTAACTGCGCCGCGTTGTTCATCAGCACGTCCACCTTCCCGAAATGCGACAGCACCTTCTTCACCATCGCGTTAGCCTGGTCCGACTTTGTCAGGTCAGCAGTTATGGCAACAGCGTCCCGCCCCAGCGACTTCACCTCTGCCGCCACCTCCTCGATAGGCTCCCTCCGTCTCGCCGACAGCGCGATGTTGGACCCGGCCCTCGCCAGCGCCCGCACCATCGCGCGGCCCAATCCCGTCCCGCCGCCGGTCACAATCGTCACTTTACCGTCCAGACTCAGCTTATCGAGCATCAACTGCTCCCTTCATTCCAGTTTCTTCCGATGCCTTCTTGAAAGTGACCTCCCCCGCCGTCAGCCGCGCCAGCGTCCCGTCGTCGCGGCGCACCATCAGATGCCCCATCTCGTCCACGTCCTCCGCCACGCCGGCGATCACCTCCTCCTTCCACCGTACCTCCACCCGCTGCCCCAGCGTCGCCAGGTGTTCCCTCCACTCGCTCACCGGCGACCACCCCTCCCGCATCGACACATACAGCCCGTCCATCGCGTACAGCAGCCGACGCAGCACGCCCGCCTGGCTTATATCCTTCCCGGCCTCGGCGTTGAGACTCGTCGCGATGTCTTTTATCTCCGGGTACGCCGACGTGTCCAGCGATACGTTCAGCCCTACGCCGACGATGGCATGCGTTACCTTCTGCCCCTCGATGGCGTTCTCCACTAGCAGCCCGCACACCTTTTCCCCCCGCAGCAGGATGTCGTTAGGCCACTTGATGCTCGGTCTCAGCGTGGTCTCCTGCTCGATGGCTCTGACCACCGCCAGCGACGCCACAATGCTCAAGAACGGCAGCGTCTTCAGCGACGGATAGAAAACCACCGAGAATAGCAGGTTCCCAGCCTCTGACACCCACAGGCGCTGGAACCGACCCCTCCCCTGGCTCTGCCTCCCCGCCACCACCACCGTCCCCTCCATCGCCCCGCCCGAGGCCTCGGACACCGCCCGGTCCATAGTGGAAGTCAGCTCCTCAAAGTAAAGGAGCCGCTTGCCTACCACTCGAGTGTACAGGCCGCCTTTGAGGACCTCTTGCACCAGGTTGACAGCCAAGCTAGTCCAGCACCACGCATATGGATATTCGGGTCTGGTTGCCCACTACGCGGGTTATGTGCCCCTGGCCCGTCAGGTCGTCGGCCAGCATCACGTCGCCGGGCCCAAACCGCCGCTTCTCACCAGTCCCAGCCTCAATCTCCGCCATGCCCTGCACCGTGATAACATACTGCTTCTTCGGCGCTGGATGCCAGTTCTGCACCACTCCCGGCGGCTGGCGGCGGAACAACACCATCTTGGCGCCGCCTGAAAACTCTCCCGTCTTGGTCAGGTCGGCTGGATTAAAATTCAGCTTCAAGTCCTCAAAACGCGATTTCCCGTCCGGGCCGGTGTATATGCGCGAGAATGCCATTCCAGTACCTCTTTACTGAATTGATGTAGAAAGCGCCCCCAATCTACCAGTTTTGCCAGAGTGCTGAAAGGCCTTTCCTTTAGGTTCCCTCACCCTCAAGGGGGGAAGGTTAGAGCCTGTCCTGAGGGAGCCTGCCCTGAGCCTGGTCGAAGGGCCGAAGGAATGGGAGGTCAGAGTGGTGCGTGGGGTTATCTCCTCCCGATGCTTACAGATTCAGCACCAGGTGCGCCACCAGGAAATACACGCCCACGCCGATGATGTCCATAAACGTGGTTATGAACGGCGCCGACACTAGCGCCGGGTCCAGCTTTAGCCATCGAAACAGGAACGGCAGCCCGCCCCCCGTCATCGCCGCCGTCGCCGCGATGACCACCATGGTTATCCCTACCACAAATCCCACGTCCAACTCCCGCCCCAGTAGGAACGCCCACCCGATGACTATTGCCCCTAGTGCCACGCCTAGCAGTGCGCCCACCGCTATCTCGCGCCCAATGACATATACCGCCTGGCTCCTTGTCACTTCCCCGGTCGCGATGCCTCGTATTACCACCGTCGACGACTGCGCCCCCACGTTGCCTCCCGTCCCGATAAGCAGCGGCACAAACGCCGCCAGTATCACCACCTCCTCCAGCAAGTCCGATTGGCTGGCGATGATCGAACCCGTGACAGTGTTGACCAGAATTAGAAGGAACAGCCACACCACTCGCCGCCTTGCCACGTCCAGCAGCCTTGACTTGAAATAGCTCACCTCGGTCTCAGGCACGGTGCCGTATCGATATATGTCTTCCGTGGCCTCTTCCTTCAGCACGTCCACCAAGTCATCACCCAGGATTATTCCCAACGGCCTCTGGTTCTCATCCGCCACCGGAAGAAAGCTCAGGTCATAGCGCTCCTTGATGCGGGCGCACTCCTCCTGGTCTGCTGTGGGCAGGACCCACTTCACATCCGTGTTCATCACCTGAGACACGCGAGTATTTGGACGCGCCAGCGCCAGCCGCGTAACGCTTAGCAGTCCCACCAGCCTCCCCGCGTTGTCCACCACCAGCAGCGACCCGATATCCTCAGCCATCGGCCCGTATATTCCCAGCAAATCCAAGGCGTTGGCCGCCCGCAGGTCCGCCCGCACCGACGGGAACTCTGTGACCATCAGGCCGCCGGCGCTTTCGTCGGGGTACTTCAGCAAGGCCAGCAGCTCCTCCGGCCTGCCCATGACCTCCAGAATCCTGCGCGACTGCTCCTCCGGCAATCGCCTGAGTATGTCCGTCGCCACGTCCTCCGTCGTCTCTCGCAAGACCCTCGCGGCCCTAGGCCCCTCTAGCTGCTCGACAAGCCTCGAGGCCACCTCGGCGTCCAGATGCTCCATAATCCGGGCCGTTTCTTCCGACCTCAGGGCCTTCAGTAGCGCCAGCTGCCGCTCCGATGGCAGGGCTGACAGCACCTCGGCCTGGTCCGCCGGGTGCTGGCTCACGAAAAGGGCCATCGCCGGGCCCTGGTCCTCACCGCTGAGAAGCTCCGTCAGCTCGCCAATCAACCTCTCGATGCGCTCCCTGTCCGTGACCTGCGTTTCGGGAGCGGCCTCCGGCGATTTGATTTCGGGCTGGTGCACTGTCTGCAGCCTAATCTTTGTAGCTGAACTCGGTGCGCCACTTCATGTACGCCGTTAGCCCCTGCACAATGCTGTGCTCCGGCGTGTACCCCAGTTCCCGCAGCCTGCCCGTGTCCACCAGCGCCCGCCTCAAGTCCTCCTCAGGAGCCGGTTTCGCCCCTGTAAACGTAACCTTAGGCCACGCCTTCTTCATTGCCTCCAACATCTCGTCCGAGCTAACTCGAAGGCCACGGCCCACGTTATATACGCTATACGCTCCGTGCTTATGTTTGCTAGCCGGGGCGTCGAGGACAGTCTGGATTGCCTTAGCAGCGTCCGGGGCGTAGATAAAGTCCCGGTCCTGAGATGTCAGCGACATGTCCACCGCCTCACCGCGTATCGCCGCGCGAGTCCACTGCGTCGGCAGCGACAGGTTGGACCTGTGCCCGCTGACCCGCTCCATGGGCCCGTAAAGCGAGGTCATGCGCACCCCCACCGTCTCAAACCCGTGTACCTGTCCGTACTTGCCCACGATCATTTCAGACGCCAGCTTGCTTATCCCGTAAAAGCTATCTGGGAACAGCTTCACGTCCTCCTTCAGCACGTCCTTGTGCGACCTCGGCCCCGTATATACCCCCGCCGTCCCCACGTATAGGAACCGCCGCACTCCTGCCTTCCGCGCCATCTCAACGATGTTGACTGTGCCAGTTATGTTTATATCGAGTATTCGCTGCCCGTTCAGCTTCTCGGTCTCAGGCCGGGAGCCTGTGAAGGCCGCGGCGTGCACAACCTTGTCAAATTTATGCTTGGAGGCCAGCTCATCCAACCCCTTTCGGTCCAGGATATCTCCCTCCAACCACCGCACCCGGCCCTTCCACGGTTCCAGGTATCTTTTCGCCAAAGCGTCCACAGGCGCCACGTCTAGCGACACCACCTCATGGCCCGACTGCGCCAGCGCCCTCACAATGTTTGACCCGGCGAATCCAACGCCTCCCGTCACCAGAGTAGCCATGCTGGCCTCCTTACACTTTTATCGGCGCGATTTTCAATTGACACCCCGTAATCCTAGTCCATAAACTTAACGATGAAAACTTCGTATCCTGATTAGTCCTTATCACTCCCAGCTTAAAGGCGCGGCGGTGCTGTCCGATGTCGGATAAGAAAATAGTCGTCATTGGCGGAGGGACTGGTAATCATACCACCCTCTCGGGACTCAAGAAAAAGGACTGCGACATCACCGCCATCGTGAGCATGAGCGACGAAGGCGGCAGCTCAGGCCGCCTCCGCGACGACCTCGGCCAGCTTCCACCCGGCGACATCCGCCAGTGCCTCGTCGCCCTGGCCGCCGACGACGGCGTCTCCGCCCAGCTTCGCAAGCTCTTCAACTATCGCTTCACCGCCGGCGAGGGCCTCAACGGCCACAGCTTCGGCAACCTCTTCCTCTCCGCCCTCACCGAAATCACCGGCGACGCCGCCTCCGCCATCATCGAGGCCTCCCGCATGCTCCGTATCAAGGGCCAGGTGCTGCCTGTGACCCTCACCAAAAGTGTCCTCAAAGCCCGCCTGACCGACGGCACCGAGATCGCCGGCGAGTCTAACATAGACCTGCGCAAGGAGAAGCTGGACACGCCCATAGACTACGTCTCCCTAGATCCCAAGGCCTACCCCTACCGTCCTGTGCTGGAGGCCATATCCAACGCCCACGCTATCGTCATCGGCCCCGGCGACATTTACACCAGCATCCTCCCGAATCTTCTGGTGGAGGACGTGGCCGAGACTGTTAGACAGTCCAAAGCCGTCAAAATCTTTGTCTGCAACCTCATGACCAAACCCGGCGAGAGCGACGGCTTCAAAGCCTCCGACTTCCTTCGCACCGTCTCCGAGTATCTCGGCAGAGCCGGCTCCATTGATTACTGTCTAATAAACAACACTAGACTCCATGAGCGGCTTCGCAAACGGTATGGCAGCTTCGGCCAGCACCAGGTCGTCTCCGACATCGAAAACTGCAAACCCTACGTCCGCCATGTCGTCGAAGCGCCTCTTATGATGGAAGGCTTGTACGTCCGCCACAATCCCGACGCCCTGGCCGACGCCATCATGTCCATAGTGGACAGCCCTGCCCTGCGGAGATAGCATATTCCCAGGGGCCTCAATCAGAGGCGCATCATGCTCTCCCTCTAGCCTATACATTCGAGGCGCTCATGTGCGGCATTGTCGGATATGCGGGCCATCGACAGGCCTGGCCCTTGATTCTGGAAGGCCTGCAGCGGCTGGAGTACCGCGGGTATGACAGCGCCGGCGTCGTAACCTTGCAGCCGCCCCGGCCCCTGGAGTTCCATCAGGCCGTCGGCAAAGTCTCCCACCTGGTAGCCTCCCTCAACGGCAGCAGCCCCGAGGGCGTCCTTGGCCTCGGCCACACGCGATGGGCCACCCACGGCCGGCCCTCCGTTGCCAACGCCCACCCCCACACCGACTGCAAACGCGCCGTCGCCGTCGTTCACAACGGCATCGTCGAAAACTTCCTCGCCCTTAAGCAAGACCTAATTTCCAAAGGTCACAAGTTCTCTTCCGAGACCGATAGTGAGGTTATCCCCCACCTTTTGGAAGAGGGCCTCGCCAACGAAGAAGGCTTCGAGCAAGCTTTCAGGCGCATGGCATCCTTTATCAAGGGCGCCAACGCCGTGGTGGCCATGTGCCAGAGCGAGCCCGGCAAGCTCTTCGCTCTTCGACTTGGCAACGCTGGAGGCATCGCCGTCGCTAAGATGCAAGGCGAGACTATCCTCGCCAGCGACATCCCCGCCCTCATAACCTTCAGCAACCAGGTCACTTTCCTCGAGAGCGGTGAAATCGCCGTGGCCTCCGCCGACTCTGTTCGATACCTAGATATCCAAGGCAAGACCCTTTCCAAACGCGCCCAAGTCATCCCCCAGGAGTGGGCCGCCATAGGCAAAGATGGCTACCGCCACTTCATGCTCAAGGAGATTATGGAGCAGCCCCAGGCCATCGCCAGCGCTTTTCGCGGCCAGGTGGACTTTCAGGCAGGCCGGGTGGAACTGGAGAACTTCCCTATCTCACAGCCCGACTTGCGTAAGCTGAAAAAAGTCTTCCTTGTCGGCTGCGGCACCAGCCTCCACGCCGCCATGGTAGGCCGCCATTTCATCGAGGGCATCGCTCAACTTCCTGCCGAGGCCGAAAGCGCCTCCGAATTTCGCTACCGCAACCCGGTAGTGGACAAGGACACGCTAGTCGTCTCCATCGGACAGTCCGGTGAGACCGCCGACACCCTCGCGGCCATGGAATATGTAAAGCGCCGCGGTGCGCGTCTCATCACCATTTGCAATAACGAAGGCAGCCAGGCCTCGCGCCTTGCCGAAGGCACTCTCTATATGCGCTCCGGCCCCGAAATGGCTGTGGCCAGTACCAAGACTTTCATGGCCTCACTAAGTCTCCTGGCACTGCTGGCGGTGTATCTGGGCCAGTCCCGCGGCAGTCTCTCAGCCGAAGAACAAGCCCGTCTTCTGGCTGAACTGGCCCGCCTCCCCAACCTTCTGGGGGAAGTCCTGTCCCATCAAAAACTTTACAAGAAGCTAGCGCGAGACCTTTATAAATACAATCACCTCCTCTATCTTGGCCGGGGCATCCTCCAGCCCATCGCCCTTGAAGGCGCGCTGAAGCTGAAAGAGGTCAGCTATATCCACGCCGAAGGTTACGCCGCCGGCGAGATGAAGCACGGCCCCATCGCCATTATCGACGATAAGCTAGCCACCGTGGCCTTAGCGCCTCGCAATGACCTCTACGAGAAAATGCTGAACAACATCAAAGAGGTCAAGGCCCGCGACGGGCTAGTCCTGGCCGTCGCCGCCCAGGGTGACCAGGCCATCGCCGCCGAAGTCGACCATGTGGCCTATATTCCTCAAACCTCTGAGCTGTCAACACCCTTTCTGGCGGCGGCGCCCCTGCAATTACTGGCCTACTACATTGCCGTCCAGCGGGGCTGCGACGTCGACCAGCCCCGCAACCTGGCCAAGTCGGTTACTGTCGAATAGCCTGTTCCGAGGACACGCGCTTTATGGGCCAACGCCTTCTCAGCCGCCCCTCCGGCAGCACGACATAGGCCAACCCCGCCACAGCAGTTAAAAGCGCAGTCACAACTAAAATCAGCATCCAATTTCTTCGCCCGAAGGTAATACTAGCCGGCGAACCGTCACTCGAAAACACAGGACTCATGCCCAGACTGACCGCCACCGGTCGGTCCCCGTCCTTCCGCCAGTGGCGCATCGTTGTCCCATACTTGGTCGCCAGCGCTAAATATTCGCCCTGAGATGTGTCCACTGAATATCCGGTCATGCCCTCTTTCTTCACTGCGGGCACGCCAAAGTCAGGATTTCCTCTAAACGGCACGCCGCTTGGAGATACCTGGCGTTCTAACACAAATACGCCACCCAATACATCCTCTTCCCTGCTTATTTCAACAAACCTGTCGAACCGGCTCATTCGGTATACCCGACCGGGTGAATACACCGGCGAGACTAGATGCTTGTTCTTGTATAGGGTAATGGATTGGCCGCGCATCAGCGCCTCTAGGTCGCCTTGCCGGTCCAGGTATCCATACTGGCCATAGTCAGCTTCGTGCGCCAGGATCACATACTTAACATTCAAAGGCGCCAAAAGCTCCCCCAGGTTATGCACCTCGCTTGGCTTTGCGAGAAGGTATTCCACGTAGTCGCTGACCGGGTTCCTGCTCTGCGAGTATGTCCCATACTCAATGTTGTCCCCCGAAATAACGTTTCGGCCAAAGAAGCCCATGGACGGGCTTGCCAGCGTTTTGTCGTCGTTGGGCAGCCAGTCGAACCATGAGTACATATGCCAGGGGAGGAATAAGACGTTGTAATCATGCTCATCCTGCCCCAGGATATCGCGCGTCTCATGCCAGTCCTTGGGGTATTGCGTAGTGCCTAGCTGGCCCGCCGCGCCGAATATCGGGAACGCTATGGCTATAGGCAATACCACCGCCAGCGCCGCGCCCCTTCCAGCCCACGCCTTCCCGCCTGTGCTGCTCAAACTCTTGGTTATCTGCCTCTTCAGTTCCTGGACTCCAAGACCTCCTAGGAAAGCGTATGCCAGCGCCAGTCCTGCCAGGAACTTGTGCGAGTCCCTGAAAATCGAGAATCCAGGCACTATGTCCCACGCTCTCCAAAAAATAGATGAAGTGACGCCCGTAGCCATTCCTAAGGCGAGGATAAACGAGCCTACGCCCAGGACTCCCACCGCCCACGGCAGCCACTCCTTCCTTCGATAGTTTGCCTTCGTGGTCAGCCCCAAAAACGTCAGGAAAAGCGCGGCGACAAAAAACAGCCACCACGACCAAAAGAAATCGCCCGCGTACTTGTAGCTGCCTCGCCAGAACCCATGTAATGACGCCACATCGAACGCCACGCCGAAGGACGAATCGGCCCGGGGCTGGTAGAGCGCGAGGTCGTTCCTGTCGAAGTTTCCCGCCACCGTCTCGCCGGACGCCGCGTCCGCCACCGACGGCACAATCCAGTACAGGTTGAGCAGCGCAAATACCGCCAGGCCAACTCCCAGCGCCATCCCTGCCGGCTTGTAAGCAAAAACCTTCCGCCCCCATACAACCTTCGCCGCCAGTATTACCAGGCCAATCCCAAGGAACAGCGCCAGGGCATGTAGCTGCGCCAGCCCTATGAGCGTCGTCCACAGAGCTAGCCGCATTCCTTTTTTCGTGTCCGGCCTGTCTAAAAGGTCCAGAAGGGTTTTGACCACAAAGGGTATCAGCGCATAGCCCAGCAGCAGGCCCCACTGGCCTGAAAAGAACCTGATATATGTAAACGGGTTGACGGCGTAAAAGACTCCGCAGTAATAACGGCCCAGCCCTTCCAGCATCGGCAGCCGGCTGGCCCCCCAGCCCGCCAGGAAGAAGATCAGCAGCAGCAAAGCCTTTTGCACCAGCCAGCCTGGCAGGAACAGGTCGAAGAATCGCAAAATCAGTGACAGCGGCGCCGAATTGTCCGTCGCGCCAAAAACGCTCGTCGATATGCTGGTCAACCCTGCAAGGTGCGCCCACGGGTCCTGGTTAAAAGCTATTGGAGAGTCTAAAGTGAGTATGTAGCCAGGCGTTAGCAGCGGGCCCAGGATTAAAAGAGATAGAACGGCAAAAAAAGCGGCCCCCTGTATCTTTCCGGCAGGCCTACCGTCAGTCTTGACGCCCAAAGCCGCGCCTGCTTCATAGCCATGGTTTAGAGACACGAGTATAATGTGACGCTTGATTGCTTCGAGGGATTTCCCTAATCCTCAATAGCCTCGGAGGTCTCATTTTGTTGGATGTCATCGTAATCGGCGCTGGGCCGGGAGGCAATAACGCCGCAAGCCTGTTAGCCCAAAAGGGCTACGACGTGGCCGTTATCGAACGCAAAGAGCGCATCGGCGACAAGCTCTGCACCGGCATCGTCGGCGCCGAATGCGTCCGACGCTTCCCCGCTCCGCCGGAAACTGTCCTTCGAGAGGCCCGTGCCGCCGTCTTCACCTCGCCTTCTGGCGTCGACGTGGGTCTCCAAAAAGACACAACCCAGGCCTATGTCCTCGACCGTGTCTGCTACGTGGACTCTTTTGCCGTCCGCGCCGTCGCTGCCGGCGCCCGGTATCTCCAGCGCCAGGTGGTTGGCCTCGACGTCAGACATGATAGAGTGGCCGTTGTTTCCGAGGATAATGGCTCCACCCAGGTTATGGAGGCAAAAGCCGTCGTCATCGCCAACGGCTTCGGCTCCAAGTTTCCCCAGCAGTTGGGAATGGGTTCTGTGGGCGATTTCGCCACCGGCGCTCAGGCCGAGGTGCAAGTCGCCGACGATGATGCGGTCCACATCTTCTTTGGACGCGACCTGGCCCCTGACTTTTTCGCCTGGCTGGTGCCTACCCGTCCAGGCCGCGCCTTGGCGGGTCTCATATCCCGCCGCGGCGCCCGTGAGCGCCTGGCAGGCTTCCTTGCGATGCTTGGGTCCCAGCAGAAGATCTTGAATGTCATCAAGCCCTCCAGCCAGTGGGGCATACCCCTGGAGCCTCTCCCCCACACTTATCGTGACCGAGTTCTAGTAGTCGGCGACGCCGCGGGGCAGGTCAAACCCACCACCGGCGGCGGCATCTACTATGCCCTCCTGGCCGGCGAAAGCGCCGCCGGCACCCTCCACTCCGCCCTCTCTCGAAATGACTTCTCCGCCTCGTAACTGTCCAGCTACGAAAAGGCCTGGAAGTCAGTCATGTTTCGCGATATGAAGGTAGGACGCAGTGCCCGCCGCATCTTCGAGAGCCTCAAGGACTGGCAGATCGATTCGCTGATGCAGACCATCGCCACCGACGGCATCCGCCGCGATGTCCTTAACAGCAAGGATTTCTCCTTCGACTGGCACAGCAGCGCCATTGTCACCGCCCTGGGCCACCCCCTCCTCTCTGGCGCCCTGCGGGTCGTCAGCCCCCTGGCCACCCGTATGGCCGCCCGCATCATCACTAGGTAGCCAGCCAACCTTGGCTTGGACTTCGACTTGAACGGCCCCGCCAAGCACGTCTCCATCATCATCCCCACTTACAACGAGCGAGAGAACATCGCCCCTCTCATCGAAGCCCTTGGCCGGACCCTACAGGACCAGTCCCACGAAATCATTGTTGTCGACGACAGCAGCCCCGACGGCACCTTTGACGCTGTCCAGCAGGTTTCCGCTGGCAATCCCCGGGTAAAAGCCATCCAACGCCCCGGCAAGCTGGGTCTCGCTTCGGCTGTCATGGAGGGCTTCCGAGCCTCCACCGGCGCCGCCATCGTCATGATGGATGCCGACTTCTCCCACCGTCCCCAGGATCTGCCCCGACTTCTAATCGCCGCCTCTGACGCCGACATCGTCATCGGCTCTCGATACGTCCCTGGCGGCGGCATCGTCGGCTGGTCCCCGCTGCGGCACCTGGCTAGTCGAGTCGCCATCTGGTCTTCCAAACTAATTCTGGGCCTCAAGATGAGCGATACTTCCTCAGGCTTCGCAGTGTTCAAACGGTCCGTCTTGGAGAACGCCGCGCCACACTTGCGCCCCGCGGGTTTCAAGCTTCTCCTGGAAGTACTCGCGCTCTCGCCGCAGGCCAGGGTTGTGGAGGTCCCTATAACCTTTGCCAACCGCCGCGCTGGCAAGTCCAAGTTCGGCTCTGGCGAGGTTATAACCTTCTTCCGTCTCTGCCTGGACCTCCGAAAGCGTCGGCGCGCGCTGCCGCGTTAACCTCTCCTGCTCTTTGTATCCATCCCAGGCTTGACCTGCACCGGCAGCCCTGAGACCATTAAATACACCCTATCCGATGCGCCAGCCAGCATCTGGTTAGCCTTGCCCAGTAAGTCGCTGAAGCGCCTGGATATAGTGTTCGCCGGCACCACGCCCATGCCCACCTCATTCGTCACTAGCACCATAGACACGCTCATCCTGCGCCGCCACTCCAAAACATCATGCACAGGCCCCAATACAGATTCTTCGGGACCGTCCTCATCCCTCAGTAGCAGGTTGGTCACCCACAAGGTCACGCAGTCCAGTAGCACAAAGTCACACCCGCCCTTCCAACGCCGCAGCGCCCCCGCCACATCCAGCGGCTCCTCCAGCGTCGCCCATTCCCTCGGCCTCGACTCTCGATGCCGCCGGATCCGCTCCCACATATCCTTGTCCAACTCCTGCGCTGTCGCGACAAACAAAACTTTGCCCTCCGACTTTTCAGCCATCGATTGCGCGAAGGCGCTCTTGCCGGACCGCACGCCGCCTGTGACCAGTACCAGTTCCCCCTTCATATCGCTGCCCTGGCCAACCCAGTCATCTTGTAAATCAGGTCCATCTTCAGACTGCTGCGCACCCAGTCCGCCAGCTTGTCGTACTCCAAGTCCTGCTCAAAGTCAGCGCTCGGCGGCAGCGCAGCTCCCTTCCATTCCGCCATCTGCTCCAAAATCGCCCTGCGCAGCCTTGGGTTCTGAAACAGTCCGTGTACGTACGTGCCCATGACCCGGCCCGAGGCGTCAAGACAGCCGTCGAAAACAATCTCCCCTCTCGCGGAACCGCGCTTCAGTCGCATTGCCGGTTCACCCCCGGCGCGGGACGACTGCCCCATATGAATCTCATATCCCTGGAACGCTAGACCCTTCGCCTTAGCAAACAGGCCGCGTCCTTCCATTACCTCACCATCGATTCGGTAGGTATCTTTGGATGCCGTAAACCCGGTGTCCACCGGCAGCAGCCCCATTCCCTCCGCCTCCCGCTCCGGCGACTCCACCCCCAGCGGGTCCCGCAGGCTTCGCCCCAGCATCTGATACCCGCCGCATATCCCGATAACCGCCTTGCCTCGCTCCGCTAACCTCTTAATCGACGACTCCAGCCCTCGTTCCCGCATCCAGAACAGGTCTGCCATTGTTGTCTTGGTGCCGGGAATGATTACTGCGTCCGGATCCCCCAACTCTTTCACCGATGTTACGTATCGAAGCCTGACACCCTGTTCCCTAGCCAGCGGGTCGAAGTCGTCAAAGTTTGATATGTGCGGCAGCCGCACCACCGCGATGTCGAGCACAGCTGGAGGCTTATCAGTCCTTCGCTCCTGCAAATACACCCCGTCCTCCTCCGGGATGTGTATGTCCTTGAAAAAAGGCACCACACCCAGCACCGGCAGCCCCGTGCGCTCCTCCAGGAACGACACCCCGCTGTCGAACAGGCTGGCGTCGCCCCTAAACTTGTTCACTATCAGCCCCTTGACCAGCGCCCGCTCCTCCGGCTCCAGCAAGTCCAGCGTGCCGATAAGCGAGGCGAATACGCCTCCTCGGTCTATGTCCGACGCCAGTATCACCGGCGACTCCGCGTATCGCGCCACCCGCATGTTCACAATCTCCCGCGCCCGCAGGTTGACCTCGGCCGGGCTTCCAGCTCCTTCGATGACCACGACCTCGTACTGCTGCCTCAGCCTGTCTAGCGCCGAGGTCACGACTCCCCACAAGTGGGTGTGCATGTCGAAATACTCCCTCGCGCCCGCCGTCCTCATCGGCTTCCCCATTACCACCACCTGGGACCTGGCGTCGGCCTCGGGCTTCAGCAGTATCGGGTTCATCTCCACCGAAGGCTTCACACCTGCCGCCTGGGCCTGGTTGGCCTGGGCCCGCCCGATTTCCAACCCGTCCGGCGTGACATAGGAGTTCAGCGACATGTTCTGCGATTTGAAAGGCGCTGCCCAGAAACCGTCCTGACGAAATATCCGGCACAGCGCCGCCACCAGCACGCTCTTCCCCACGTGCGACGCCGTCCCCTGCACCATCAGCACCCTGGCCGTCACGTCGATTCCTTTAGATGAGAGGTGTTGTTCATCATCTCCAGCGTGACGCTTTTGTCGCCCACTTCCAGGACCGTCAGCCCGCACGAGTCCAGCTTCATTCGCCATCCATTCATCAGCGGCATATCCAGCAACACCATAATTAAAGCCCGCAGCGAGCCTCCATGTCCTACCACGAGAATGTTGCCTCTGATACGCCTTGCTTTTGCCTCTTCTGCAAACACCCTCACCCGTTTCCCCACATACCCAAAACTTTCACCGCCTGGCGGCGTAAAACTCTCGTAAGATTTCATCATCTCCGCGTAAAGCTTTGGTTCTCGCACCTCAATCTGCTCATAGCTCAGTCCCTCCCAGTACCCAAAACCCTGCTCCCTCAGCAGCGGCGACTTGATGACAGCCGCATTGGTTCCCTTCAGCGCCAGCGTCGCGGTCTCGACGCACCGAATCAGGTCGCTGGTATACGCGGCGTCGAATTTGATATTCGAGAACCTGTCCCCGAGGCGCTCCGCCTGCCGGCGGCCTCGGTCGTTTATTGTCACGTCCTGGTGGCCCTGAAGCCTGCCTTCGGCGTTCCAGGAGGTCTCGCCATGGCGTGTCAGATACCATTTAGCCATTTTTCGTCGCCTTCGCTGGCATTTTATCTCCTAGAAAAAAGGCTGCGATAACTCCGTCGAAGCCAGCCCCGCCACCATCACCAGCACCGCCGCCTCCGACGATTCGTTAATCGCCCCGTAGGTGTCGCCCGTCAGCCCGCCTAGCATCGATGCCATAACCCTCCCCAGCAGCACCGACACCCCCGTCGCCAGTGACAGCAAAATCATGCCACCGACGCCACCCAGCAGCAATGCCGCCGCCAGTATGGATATCCCAGCAATTACTAAAGGTGTCGCCTTCGGCCCTTCCTGAAATGCCCTCCCCAACCCCTCCGATCTGGCATACGGAAACGCTGTCACCGACATCACCATAGCCCATTTGCCCATCGCAGGAAAGAGAAGGAGCGTCCAGCCCCTAGATGGCCCGTCAAGAGACATCAAAACTGACCATTTAACTAGCAACAGGACGACCACTCCCATCACTGCAAAGGCCCCAACATGCGGGTCGCGCATAATCTCCAATCGCCGCTCCCGAGTGTGTCCCCCCAGCAGGCCGTCGCAGGTGTCCATGAACCCTTCGGTATGCAGCCCGCGAGTCATGATCATCAACGCCGCCACCAGCAGCGCCGCGATAACTGCGTCCGGCAGCCGGCCTTCCATCCCCTTATCTATGCCCCACAAAGCTGCGCCGATAGCCAGACCAACGACTGGGAAATAGGCCATGGACATGGAGTAATTAGAACCCATCATGGCCCTAGGCACAGGAGCAATCGTCAAAAATCCCAGGGCCGTGAAAAACGCCCTCAATCCTGCCTCTGCTCTGACCGTTCAGATACACCCGCGCTGGAAAACGTCGACATCTCCGACAGGCACTTGGCTGCGCCCTCGATTATCGGCATCGCCAGCGCCGCGCCGGTCCCCTCTCCTAATCGCATCCTCATATCCAGCAGCGGCTTGAGTCTTAGATGCGCTAGTTGTCTCCTGTGCCCCGGCTCCACAGACCGATGGGACGCGATGAGGTATTCCCGTGCCCTTGGCGCTATCCCGCAGGCAATCAGCGCCGACGCCCCGCTGATGAAACCGTCCAGCACCACCGGCCTCCCACACTTCGCCCCGCCCAGGATTACCCCCGCCAGCATCCCTATCTCAAATCCTCCCACCTTCGACAGTACATCTATGGCGTCTTCCGGGTCCGGCCCGTTCACTCGCAGCGCCCGGCTCAGCACCTCCGCCTTCCGCCGCCATACCTCCTCCGATATACCTGTCCCTCGCCCCGTCACCGCCTCCGACAGCGCGCCTGTTATCGCTGATGTCACCGCGCTGGCTGACGTGGTATTCCCAATCCCCATATCTCCCGTCGCCAGCAATGACGCCCCATCTCCCACCAATTCCTCCGCCAGACACATACCCTCCTCTAGGCACCTCAATGCTTGCGCCCTGGTCATCGCTGGTCCTTTGGCCATGTTCTTAGTGCCTGGCCCAATTCTCAGCGACCGTAGGTTTTCGCTCGGCGGCAGCTTGGCCTTCACACCGGCGTCCACCACAACCACCTCTGCCTCCACGTGTCGCGCTAGCACATTTATGGCGGCCCCGCCCTTTAGAAAGTTCAGCACCATCTGCCCAGTGACTTCCGATGGGTATGCGCTGACACCCTCTTCGGTAACGCCGTGGTCGGCAGCCGCCACCACAATCACCTTCCGACCAACCTTAGGTGTCGCTTCTCTATAAATTCCTGCCAGCTTTACCGATAGCTCCTCCAGCCGTCCCAGGCTGCCCGCTGGCTTGGTGAGGATTGCCTGTCTCCGTTGCGCCGACGACATAGCCCGCCGGTCCAGCGGCACAATCTCTTCATTTATGTCATCTATCCACATTCAGAAGCCCGCCCTAGAACTCGACGCCTGGCTGGGCCTTGATGCCCTGGTCCTTGTACGGATGCTTGACCACCTTCATCTCCGTCACCAGGTCCGCGAACTCGATGAGCTTCTCCGGCGCGTCTCGCCCAGTGATGATGACATGCATCATATGCGGCTTCTGTCGAAGGGTTTCGATTACCTCCTCCACAGGCACCCAGCCGTAGTGCAGCGGGTAAGTGAACTCGTCCATGATTAGCACATCGTGGCCGCCCTTCAGGATCAAGTCCTTGCACCGCTCCCACTGCTTAATCGCCAGGGCCTTGGTCTGCTCCATATCCTTGGAGCGCCATGTAAACCCGTCGCCCATCGCCTCCAGGTCGATGCCCAGCTTCTTGGCGGCGCGGTGCTCACCGAAATGCGCGCCGGTGTGCTTTAAGAACTGCCTCATGCACACCTTCATATCGCGACCCCATGCCCTGAAAAGCACCCCGAGGGCCGCGGTAGTCTTCCCCTTGCCGTCGCCGGTGTTGACGATGACCAACCCCTTCTTCACCCCCGGCCCCTTTACTGATTGCGGCTCCTCCGCCTTGCACACGCCCTTGTTTGGTTCCATCTTGTTGCCTCCCTCAGCTTCTCGACTGCGACAGCGCCAGCCGCACGCCCTCCACCACCTTCTCCGCCCTGCTCACCAGTCCTCGACGGCGCAGATCTGCGTACAGCGACGCCGCCTTCCCGCCGGTGAAGTCCCTGCTTTCGAAGCACAATTCCTCCACCAGCACCAGCCGTCCCGCCGCCCCCGCCGCCTCCAAATTCAAGAAGTTGTTCTCGCCGATGCATATGTCCGCTACTACCACACACTGAGCTTGCCGAATCAACTCCAGGTGTTCCTGGTGCAGAGCCGGGCTTATAGACGCGAACGAAGGCTGCTTCACGCATGGTATCGACAGCATCTGCGCGGCGTGGAAATCGGTGTCGCCCTCGCCCAGCACTCCCGCCGTCACATCGAAGCCCGCGTCTTTGAGCAGGTACATCACACGGCTTCCCTTGCCTCCACCCGCAATCACATGGACCCTCTGAGGCGTACCCGTCTTCCCGCCCTTATCTGACGCCTGAGAAAGCACTCGAACCGCCAGCGTGTCCGTCACGGGGTCTGTATATACCAGCGCCTTCACCGCAAAAGCCCTCTCGATGTTCTCCGGTGTCAGCACATCCCACGGCGTCCCCTCCGCCAGCACCCTGCCCTTGCTCATAAGTATCAGCCGATGGCAGTATCGCGCCGCCAGCGTCAGGTCGTGCATGGCCGCCACCGCCGCCAGCCCCCTGTCCGTCAGCCCCCGCACCAGCTCCATAACTTGAATCTGGTACTGGATATCAAGGTTGGCCGTCGGCTCATCCAGCAGCAGCACCCTCGGCCCCTGCGCCAGCGCCCGCGCCACCATCACCCGCTGCCGCTCGCCCCCCGAAAGCGTAGTCACCTGGCGGTCGGCAAAACCCTCCACCTCCGTCTTTGCCATGGCCTCCATCGCTATGCGACGGTCCGCCTCCCCTTCCACCTGGAACCTGCTCATGTGCGGGTAACGGCCCATGACCACCACCTCCAGGGCCGTGAAGCCGAAGGTGTATGGCGCGGCCTGGGGCACCATAGCCAGCGCCTGCGCAATCTCCTTCGGCGACATGCCGTCCATGTCGCGCCCCTCCAACGCCACGGCGCCCCCTTGGCGGCGCATCAGCCCGGACATCGCCTTTATAAGCGTTGTCTTGCCCGCCCCGTTAGGCCCGATAAGCCCCACCAGCTCACCCCGCCCCACTCCCATGCTGACCGAGTCCAGCAGGCGCGCCGCCTCCACCTCCACCGTCACCCCCACGGCGTCTAAGGGTTTGCCTGAATCCGACGCTGGATTCTTCATCTGTGTCCGTGCCTTCTCATTACGGGGAACTGAACCCTCCGAACTGTTTATTGGCGAAGTCCTGCGGCCACAATATCTTTGCCAGGTCCTCCGCGCCACGCAGGTTCCAGTGGGAAAGAGTGGTATACAGCTTAGGGTCTACCACGTAAATCTTGTTGTTCTTTATCGCCGGCACCTGGGCCAGCGCCGCGTTCTTCATAAGCTGGTCTTTGAATGGGTCGCCGCTGTCGTTGGGCTGAGTGATAATTATGACTTCCGGGCTCATGGATATGATACTTTCGGCGCTGATGACCGGGTTGAACTCCAGCTTAGCCTCCGCCGCCGCGTTGATGCCCCCGGCAGCCTCAATGATCCCGCCCTCGGTGGACTTCAGCCCCGCCGTGTATATCTGGTCACCGTACGACGCCACCGCCAACACCTTGGGCTTGCTGGGCTTGTTCCCCACCACCGACTGCAGCGCCTTATGCCTGTCATCTATCTCCTTGGCAAAGGCGATAGCCCGTTCCTCTTCGCCGTAGATGTACCCCATCAGCAAAATCGTGTTCCTGCGGCCCGCCGGATCGCCGCTCAGGTCCGTCACCAGCACCTGAAGGCCCGCTCTCTCCAGGGCGGCCACCTTTTCTTTATTGAAGAAGGCGCTGGTGACCATGATGTCCGGCTTGACCGAAAGTATAGTCTCAGGCTCGGTGCTGATCGACGGCGCTGCTTTCGCAATCTCGGCGACGTTGGAATACGTCGTATCCTTGGAGACCCCGCCGACGCCCACCACACGAGTTGCCGGCACCAGCGCGTAGGTTATCTCGTCGTGCCCAATCGACACCGTTACGATGCGGGCAGGTTTGGCCCTTATCTCAAATATGCCGTTCAGCACTTCCACCTGCCGGGGCCAGCCCCTGTTGTTTGGGTTCACGATCCCCGGTACGCCTGCAAAGGGGCTCGGCTGCGGCGTAGGCGTGGCTGTAGGTGCCGCCGTAGCCGTCGCAGTCGCTGTGGCTGTCGGAGCCGTCGTTGCTGTCGCGGTGGCCACTGGCGAAGCAGCGGGCTGCTGTGTCGCCGTCGATGTAGCGTCATCCCCGCACGCCGACAATAGAGCGGCCATTGCTATCAGTGTTCCCAGTATTAAAGCGATTCCCCTTCTTCCTATCATGTTTCCTCCGTTAGTTGAGCCTTAAAAAACTCCTGACTTACGCTTGTTTTTAATCAGCAGGAAAATGAAAAACGGCGCACCCACAAAGGCCGTCACAATGCCTACCTGGAACTCCGCCGGCTGTATCACTGTCCTCGCGATGGTATCCGCCGCCACCAGGAAAAAGGCCCCGCCCAGTGCGCTGACCGGAATGAGGACTCGATGGTCCGGGCCAAAGATAATCCGCAGCATATGCGGCGCCACCAGCCCCACGAAGGCCACCACCCCGCTTACCGCCACCGCCACGCCCGTAATCATGGATGCCACGCCGATGAGCATCGGCCTCAAAAGGCCCACCCTAACACCCATGGACCGAGCGTCGTCGTCCCCCAACATCAATAAGTTCAAGTCCCGCGAAAAGACCAGGATTACCGCCGCGCCGCCTAGTATCAGCGGCGCCGATATCCCCACATGTTCCCAAGAGCGCGAGTCCAGGCTCCCCGCCAGCCAGAAAAGTATCCCACGCAGCGAGTCCTCATCCGCCTCCACCACGATAATCGTTGAAATCACCGCCCCTAAAAACGAGCTGACCGCTACGCCCGCAAGTATTATCGTCGCCATAGAGAACCGGCCTCCAACGCCGCCGATGCTGTACACAACAAAAGCCGCCGCCAGGGACCCCAGGAAAGCAAACGTCGGCAGCGCCATGTAGAAGAGGCCGCTCAGCCCTAACGCTATCGCCAGCACCGCGCCGGTGGCCCCGCCCATGGATACCCCGATGATCCCCGGGTCCGCCAGCGGGTTCCGAAAAAGGCCCTGCATCGTCGCTCCCGCCGCGCCCAGAGCCATCCCCACCAGTATCCCTACCACAATCCTCGGCAGCCGCAGTTGTTCCAGCACCAGCGCCTCGGTCTCGGTGTGCTGCCACGCGTCGATCCCCACATTGTCCAGCATCGCGCTGGCGACGTTGGCGACGGGTATGTTCACTGGCCCCATACTCATCGACGCCATGCTTGTCCCCAGCAGCGCCAGCGACAGCAGCGCGACGCCAACGGTCAGCCGCCGCACGACGCTGGAGTGTCGTGACACCTTCATCAAGCCCGACGCTTTTCTCTGTCCAACCGTTGCTTCCACTCGTCCCTGCCTTGCCTAATTTCCGGACAACAAAAAACCCCTAGCCGACTCTGGCCAGGGGTTAATCACGTACGCTTTGGCAATAGCAGGTGAAAGCCTGCCGCAGGAGCAATCTGTAAGGCGCAGAGTTTGGCTCCAATTTTCCTGAGCAGGTCTCCTGGCTCGCGGATCTTTGCTTGACCGACACCTTCCCGCCCCGGATTATCGGGACAGTGGTCTTATGTCGGCGGCTCCCCGCTTACAGTGGCGCTACCGCGACGGCTTTTCACCGTCTTCCCTTTTCAGCCTTTTCAGGCGCTCAAGGACAGTAATCTTTTAAAGAGCAACCCTATCCTAAAGGCTATCCCGACTTTCTGTCAATCAACTCTGTTGTATTATGGAATTAAGACTGGTGTAAGGAGTGGTAGTTGATATGGCCCACCAGCACACGCACCAGGACGCCTTTTTAGCCGACACGGTCCAGGGCTTGCGCGCCTCCCGGCTCACCTTCTTCGCCCTCTTGGCCGCCGCCGTTGGCGAAGCCGTGGTAGTCTATTTCACTGACAGCGCCGGTCTCCTGGCCGACACCCTCCATGGCGGCAGCAACGCCGCCACCACCGTACCCCTATGGATCGCCTTTGCCCTCGGAAAGCGTCGGGCCAACCAGCGGTATCCCTACGGCTACTCGCGAATGGAGGACCTGGCCGGCCTGATAATCCTGGGTTTCATTGCCATCAGCGCCGTTGTCGTCGGCTATCAGTCCGTCGATAAGCTTATAAACCGAGAGGAGCCTCACAATCTGGCCCTGGGCATGGCCGCCGGCGCAGCCACCTTTATAGTGGCTGAACTCGTGGCCCAGTACCGTGTCCGGGTCGGCAAGCAGATCGGCAGCGCCGCCCTCGTCGCCGACGGCCACCACGCCCGCGCTGACGGCCTGGGCTCCCTGGCCGTAGTTTTTGGCCTCATTGCCGCCGCCATTGGCTTCCCCATCGGCGACGCCCTCGTCGGCCTGGGTATAACCCTGCTCATCGTCTATATCCTCATTCGCGAGGCCGGCCCCGCCGTCATCTCCCGCGCCGTTGACCGCATGGATCCCAGCCTCCTCCAGCAGGTCAACGAAGCCGCCCTGGCCATCCCCGGCGTCCGCCGCGTTTACGACGTGCGCGCCCGGTGGCTCGGCCACTCCCTCATCGCTGAGCTGAGCGTCGGCGTAAATCCAAACATCTCAGTGTCAGAAGGCCATCGCTTATCGCAGGAAGTCGAACACAAGCTGCTCCACGACATCTCCAAACTGCAGCGGTGTCTCGTCCACATCGAACCTTTCCCCGATGACGGCGCCCTCGTCCACGACATCACCGGCCATCACTTCGTCTCTAAGACGGACGAAACCCACGACCATGATCGCGAACATGCTCACAAAAAGGAATGAATTGTCATTCCTGTGAAAATAGACGCCGCACTAGCCCGTTTCCCTAGGTTTCTTTCTTTTTGAACGCACGATGCTAGTTAAGGTTAGAGGCGTATGAAGTGGTTGACAGCCACCAGGAAAATTCCTTCCCCCTTGATGGGGGAAGGCGCAGGTCGAAGACTCACCGTGGAGAGATGATGGTGAAACACTAGCTCAACGCTTCGTCCGCCAGGCCGCACAACACCTCCCACTGGCTTGTCCTTTCCCCCTCATATTTAGTACTAGTACCAAAAAACTAGCATCACTCATCTTGAGAGGAAGAATTGGATAGAAGGATGGACAAAAGTTGTAGATTGACGCCGCCAGTCTATGAGGACTTAGCGCAAGTTTCTGTTGAATCCGTCCCCCTAGACTGTTAGCATGGGACGCCATGTCAGACCCTAAAGCCCAGCACTCCCATCCCATAACGCCCCTCTTCGTCCTCGTCGCCGCCCTCTTTGTCACCACCCTCATCACCGCCAACATCATCGCCGTCAAGCTCATTGTCATCGCCGATGAGGTCCTCCCCGCCGCCATTGTCATCTTCCCAGTCAGCTATATCCTCGGCGACGTTCTTACCGAGGTGTTTGGCTTCCGACGCGCCCGGGCCGTCATATGGCTCGGCTTTCTGTGCAACCTCCTGGCCGTCGGCGGCATGTGGGTCGGCGGCCTGCTCCCCGCCGCCGGCTTCTGGCAGGAAAACGAGGCCGCCTACGACACCATCCTCGGCTACACACCCCGACTCCTGGCCGCCTCTTTCACCGCTTACCTGATAGGCGAGTTCGCCAACTCCATAATATTGTCCCGCATGAAGGTGGCGACAAAGGGACGCTGGCTCTGGATGCGCACCATCGGCTCCACCATCGTCGGCCAGGGCCTGGACTCCGCTATCTTTATCACCATCGCCTTCGCCGGCGAGGTCCCTGACCTGTGGCGCCTGGTCTGGATCCAGTGGCTCGCCAAAGTCATATATGAAGTCGCCGCCACGCCCCTCACCTATCTGGTGGTCACCTACCTCAAACGATGGGAACGCGTAGACGTTTACGACCGTGGCGTCTCCCTCAATCCTCTCCCCGCCTTCGACCAAAAGCTGGGCCGCCAGGTTTCTTAGCCTGATTCCTAAAGCCTCCGCCGGTCCAGCCATTCTATGACCTCCTGCGCCAGCGGACGAAGAAGCCATAACCCCGCAATAATTAGCCCTACGCCTGCCCCAACCAAAAGCGACATCTCCTGCTGGGAGCCCACTACCGTTAGGGTCGTCCCGCCTGCCAGCAGGATGATAGATATAAAAGTAATGTGCCCTAGCTTCCCAGTCATGCCGCGACTTTATTCCAAACTAAGAGCCATAATAGCAACGCCGTCAACTTAACCGTACTTTCGGAGGTCGTCAATACAAATAGCGTTTTCGTCATGCTGGGATGATAAACTATGCCAAACTTTTGCCCCGCCTAGGGTTTTGCGACTATAACAAAGAATCGAAATGAGCATTACTGACATACTGATTACTATGGGCACTGCCGCCGCCCCTGTGGGCGAGCTGCGCGCCGCCATACCCCTGGCTATGGTGGAGTTCGGCGCCCATTGGTACGAGGCGTTCCTATGGGGAACCTTGGGAAACTTCATCCCGGCCCTGGTCCTTCCCTTTGTTTTATACCGGCTCGGGCATCTCTTGCTCAAGTCGCCCCAGCCCTTCAGAGGCGTCATCCTGTGGCGCATTGGGCGTCTTAAGAAAGGCGGCGGCGCATGGGCCCATAAACACGGAGGTTGGACTCTCATACTATTGGGGGCCGCCCCTTTGCCTTTCGCCGGCATATGGACCAGCTGCCTAGCCGCCTGGGCCATGGACCTCCACCCCAAACGCTCTATACCTTATTTGCTTTTGGGATCCTTATCTGAAGCGATTATCGTGCTGGTGCTGGTTCAACTAGGCGTATCGTTGCTTAAAATTTAGTCGGATACTTAGAAAATATCGGGAGGTCCTTAGCCCTTCATGTACAGCGATGATTTTGTCCGCCGTCACCGACTATCCGGCCTCGCAAATGGCGTGCTTATCGGCATGGGTCTGACCTTTGTTCTCTATGTTGAGGAAGTAGGGCTAATAGGCTTGGTTGGCCTATTCGCTGGCGTCGGACTGGAGATCTGGCAGCGGCGGCGAATACCTAAATCTAAAGACAACGATCCTTCCAATAAACAAGGGTAACTCTTGCCCGTCAATTCAAAGGTGTGGCTCCCGCTGCGCTACTGTCCTTCCGTCAGCTGCTGCAGAAGCCGCTCCAGCTCCTCCACCTTCATCCCCAGGTCTCGCAGCGCGTTTACCAGCGCCTCCAACTCTTGCGGCGACAACGTGACTCCACGCGACGGGGTTGGCCTGGGCGTACGGGTCCCTCCTGGTGTTGGAGTGCCTCCGGGAGTAGGAGTCCCGGCCAGCCCCCCTCCGTCCTCAGCCACCGCCGGCGCCACCGCCTGGATCTCCCCCTTCAGCGCCCTCACCGAGTCCTCCAGCGTCGGGTGCATTACCACCCGCTGTCCGTCCGCCAGGATTATTCGACGCAGCTCAGGGAAGGCCAGATTCTTGGGTTTTAAGAATATAGGCTCCGCGTACAAAATCGCGTCGCCCACAGGTATCACCAGCATGTCTCCGCGCTGCACCTCCGCGCCTACCTGTCCCCACAGCGTAAACTGTTGGGATATAGCCGCGTCGTTATCTATCCGCGCCTCCACCTGGTTCGGCCCCAGGATGCTCCGCGCCTCTGGAAAGCGATAGAGAACCATCTGGCCGTAGCTGTCGCCGTCGTTGCGCACCGCCAGCCATGCCTTCAGCGGGTCGCGGCCCTCCGGTGTGAACGGCTGGATCAGCAAGAACTCCGCGTTGGGTTCATCAGGAAGGCGAGCGTAGATATAGTACGCTTCCAGGTTTCCTTGCCGGCCAAAGGAGTTTTGGCTCGGTATAGACCACCTATCGCTGCCTAGATAAAAAGTGTTTGAGTCTTCCACGTGGTACCGTAAGAACATCCTGGACTGCACCAGGAACAAGTCTCTAGGATAGCGGACATGCTCTTGCAGATAAGCCGGCATCTCCTCCTTGGCTTTGAACACGCCAGGAAAAGTCTTCATGTAGCTCTGGATCATCGGATCGCTGGGGTCGAACACGTACAGGTCCACCGTGCCGTTATAAGCGTCCACCACCGCCTTGACGCTGTTCCGAATATAGTTGAAGTTCCTGACCTGCCACGGCTCCGAATAAGGGAAATGATTGCTTGTTGTATAAGCATCCTGGATAAAGAAAATCCGCCCGTCGGCCACCACCTGGTACGGGTCTCCGTCCAGCTGCAAGAAGGGCGCGATGGTCTTTACCCGCTCCGGCACCACGCGGCGGTACTGAATTCGAGTCTTGGAATCGTTAACCTCGCCTGAAATCAGAATGTTGACATCTGCGAACTGCCACGCATAGGCCAGCCGCTTGATAATCGAGTTTATTCGCACGCCGCCCGCGCCGTCGTATTCGGTGAAGACCTGATCGCCGCCCTCCACTTTATAGTCCAGCTCTTGCAAATTAGTGCCTACCAGGACATAAGGCTCGCTCTTCAGCCCAAAATATATTGAGGGCTCGGTCAAAGCTAATTCCTCAAAGCCCGGGGCCGGTTCAGGCGGTATGTTATGCAGAAGCATCTTAGGCTGGCCGTTGGGGCCTACGTCGTTCACCGCACTGACCGCCGCCCCGTGGCCGTGAGTATATATCAGGTGACGATTGGTCCACGTCTGGTCTTCGATCTCCAGCTTGTCGACCGCCAGCTCTCGCGTCGATAGCATGACCTGGACCGTCTGGTCGTTGAGCTTATACCTGTCTACCCCCACTCTGACGAACTCGTAGAAAAACTGAACGAACTCCCGCTGGTTGTAAATCTGTCCCAAGGGCACTTCATCCCACAGCCGCAGGTTGTTAATAGTCTCTCGGTTGGCCTCTATGATATCCGTGTTAACTGCCTCCAGCCCCCTGTGCTCCCGCACCTGCTCAGGCTGCAAATCTATGTTATAAGCCTGCCTCGTCAACTCGATATTGTTTGCTAGATAATCCCTCTCCTTTGTCAACTCATTAGGATCAACCTGAAACGTCTGAATTAAATATGGGAACAGCCCTCCCACCAGAATCGCCATTCCCAGCCACAATCCAATAGCTCCCACTATTAAACGGTATCCCGTCATAAACGCCCCGGCCACCACAAGGACCCCGCTCAGCAGCGCCACAAAGGTCAAAATGGTGCGTACCGGCAGCCTGGCATTATCGTCAGTGTATCCGACACCAAAAACCGCGCCGTGATGCCCGTACAACAGCTCGTAGCGGCCCAGCCAGTGGCCCGCCGCTATGGCGACAAAGACCAGGGCCACCAGAATCGCGCCGTGAAGCTTCACGTCCCTGGCTATCACCAAGTTCATCTCCCGCAGCCCGAACACCACCAGATAGAAGATGCCTGTCAGGACCATCGAAGTTACCAATGCTCCCAGGACCCATCCCCTGATGAAGCCCAGCATAGGCAGTTTAAAGACGTAGAACCCCGCCCCCATATTCAAGATAGGTTCTGTAATCCTTATGCTCTCGCCCGTGGCCGGGTCTACCCGCGTAAAAGCCGTGGGATTCATAAACAGCAGCACCGTCTCCCACCGGCCGGACGCCACCAGCCCAAAGACCAGGGCGCCTACCAACACTACCGCCACCGCAGCCCAAACCAACGCCTTTCGGACCACCTGGTAGGCCTGTGGCGTCAACGTCGGCGGTACCTCGCCTCGAGTCAGCCTGAAACCTGCGTAAAGGCTGGGCGCCGCGATAATCGAGAAAAGCCCGGCGCCTGCGAAAAAGAGCCACACCTTTGTCCATAACGTCTTTTTGTAGATGTCCAGGTAGCCGACATCCTCAAACCACAGCCAGTCCGTGTATACCCGCCTCACCCATGACAGCAGCACTATGAGAAGTATCAGACCTATGGCCGCTAAGACCCATTTGATCGACGTTACCGCCCAGGGCGGCAGCTTCATGTCGTCTACGTCCAACGGACGCTGGCGGCCTCCGCGGCTCCCGTTCTGTCCGTACGGGTCCGGCACGCTTAACTAGTTCTCATTATATGTTTATCAACTGAATAGCTTATGCTTTCGTCCCTGCGGCCAGACGCAATGCGAGCATTGTAGCATGGGACTTTCAAGGCGTCCAAGAAATTAGCCGCGCCAAATGGCGGCAACATCCACACACCGCATAAAAGACACGCCCGGGAAGCCCTTGATGTAATTAATCAAACGCTCCAACATTAGCAGTCTTCCAGGCCTCCCAATGATGTATGGGTGCATGGTCAAGTGAAAGGAGCGACCGTACTTATACAGTCCGTCAAACTCCGCCTTCCAGCTTAAAAACACCTCGTCGGGACTTTTCATCGGCCCCGTGCGGTTCAGCGCGGGCGCATAAGAAAAATGCGGGGCGTCATCCAGAAGCCAGTGGATAGGCAGCTCCACCAGCGGCCCCTTAGACGTCTCCACCTTATATGGCGCGTCGTCTCCCATCAGGCTGCTGTCGTAATGAAATCCCAGCGACGCCAGGTACTCCAACGACTTCTCGCTGAGTTCCCACGCCGGCGAGCGATATCCGACGGGCGCTTTCCCCGTCAGTCTCTTCAAGATAGCGGAACCCTTCTTCAGCACTTCCAACTCTTCCGACGGCTTCAGCGTCGCGGGCGGCTCGTGCATGTAGCCGTGATGCCCCACCTCGTGACCCCGCTTAGCCACCTCTTTCACCATCGACTCATGGGTCTCGGCCACATAGCCTGGAATAAAAAAAGTGGCCTTGATACTGTGCGCGTCCAACAGGTCCAGGATTCGAGGCGCCGCCACGCTAGGGCCGTACTCTCCCATGGACAACAAACTTGGCATTCGGACCGCGTCCGGGTTGCGATTAATGAAGCCGGAAACGCCGTCCACGTCAAAGGTCAGCAAGGCGACGCACTGCAAATTTCCAGGCCAGATGCCGGACACAAGGCCCTCCTTACCGCAAACAAGAGCTAGGTGGACAGCGCCTCTCGCAGCGCGGGTGCAACCTCCCCTATTGGCACTTGCTTCGCCTCCATATCCAGCCGCCGTTTTAACTCAATCGACTCCTTCTTCAGGCTGCGATTGCTTATCACCAGACGCACAGGCATCCCCAGCAGGTCCGCGTCGTTGAACTTTACCCCCGCCGTTTCCTCCGGCCGGTCGTCAAACAAAACCTCGAACCCCTCCGCCCAAAGTGATTTATAAAGCTCGTCAGCCTTCTTCGCGGTACCAGGGTCGTTTAGATTGAGCCCCACCAGATGCGCCTGGTACGGCGCAATGGGCGCGGGCAGGGCCATGCCCTTATCGTCGTGGTTCTGCTCTATGGCCGCCGCCAGCAGACGCCCAACGCCTATACCGTAGCAGCCCATCATTACCGGGCGCTGCTTTCCTTCTCTATCGAGGAAATGCACGCCCAGTTTTTCGCTGTATACGGTGCCCAGCTTGAATATGTGGCCTACCTCTATGCCGCGCACTGACGCCAGACTTCCGTCGCATCGAGGACATTGCTGCCCCGGCTGCGCTTGCGCGATGTCGAGTATCTGGTCCACGGTGAAATCGCGAGGGTAGTTGGCGTTGACAAAGTGAGCGTCTGCCTTGTTGGCCCCCACCGCAAAGTTGCTGCCCATCTCTATCGAGTCGTCGGCGATGCGCCTGATGCCCTTGAGTCCGATAGGCGAAGCCGAGCCGGCCACCAGCCCCGCCTTCCTAACCTCCCCCTCCGACGCCAGCCTCAGTTCACGGCACTTCAAGAAGTTCTTCAGCTTGACCTCGTTAACCTCCATGTCGCCGCGAATCGTTACGATCACCACCTGGCCGTCGACGCTGTAAAAGACCGCCTTTAATGTCTTGGACGCCGGTATCTCCAGGAACTGTGACAGTTCTTCTATTGTCCTAACGTCGGGCGTGGCAATCTCTTTCAGCGCCTTTATAGGCTCCCTGGGGAGGACAGGCTTCACGCTACTGGCCTTCTCCAGGTTGGCGGTGTAGCCGCACTTTGCGCAGGTCATCACCGTGTCCTCGCCGGAAGCCGTAGGCAGCATAAACTCGTGGGAGTCCTTGCCGCCAATGGCCCCGCTGTCCGCCTCCACCATTAGGGCTGGCAGACCGCACCGGCTGTATATATTCCTGTAGGCGCGGGCCATGGCCTGATAGCTCTGCTCCAGGCTCTCGTCGTCGGCGTTCAGGCTGTAGGCGTCCTTCATATCGAATTCCCTGACCCTGATAAGCCCGCCCCTGGGGCGGGGCTCGTCCCTAAACTTCGTCTGTATCTGATAAAGGATTGCGGGCAGGTCGCGATAGCTCTGCACGAAAGTGCGGGCGATTTGGCTCAGCACCTCCTCGTGCGTCGGCGCCATCACCATCGTCCTCCCTCGACGGTCCTTTAAGGTAAACAGGTTCTCGCCAAACGCCTCCCGCCTTCCGGACTCTTCCCACATCTCCACGGGTTGAAGGGCCGGCATCCTGACCTCTTGCCCTCCCGCCGCGTCCATCTCTTCCCTGATGATTGTCTCTATCTTCTTGAGCGAGCGCCACGCCAGCGGCAGGTATGTGTACGCCCCCGCCGCCACCTGGCTTATCATCCCCGCCTTTAGCAGATAGCGATGGCTGGGCGTCTCAGCTTCGGAAGGCTCTGTCCGCATAGTCTTGGTGATTAGATTGGTGAATCGCATCCTTATCTACTTTTCTTCGTGTACTCTCTAAGTCCGGCCCATTATACCTTAAATAGCTTTGCCGCAAGGATTAACGACGAATTCCAACCGTGTTTACTGAAGCGTTATGTAAATAATAGACAATTCGCTTAATTTTTAGGTTTTTCGGGTCAAATAAACGTATTTTTTGCTTATGGACAGGTATTTTTAGCGATACAAATCGCTAAACAATGACGGATTCTTTCCTTGACATGAGTGATATAGTTGTGGTAGAGCCGCCACGTAAGCGCCTTTGTGCGCAGCCTTGTATCTGGCGGCCCCTTTGGACTGTTAATAAATCTAAAATCGAGGAGGGTACATGCCGACGAAGAAAGAGATAGCGTTGATGGCGCACCTGATGCGCCGGGCGGGGTTTGGGGCCTCTTATGAGGAGCTTGAGGCCCGGGCCAAGAAGGGCTACGAGCAGA